>CAXNNH010000133.1:0-5515 GCA_964203325.1 Burkholderiales bacterium
CCCAAGCGCTTTAATGCCTCTTCCAGACTCTGCACTGTTCGGTCTGGATTATGTAGTTTTTCCAGGCCGAACAGCCCGATACGGAAGCTGCGAAAATCAGGGCCTTCGTCGCATTGCAGCGGGACGCCGGCGGCGGTCTGCAAACCCAGTTTGAGGAATGCTTGGCTCGACTGAATATCTGCGTCGGTCGTATAGCTGACGATCACGCCGGGGGCCTGAAAGCCTTCGGCGGCAACGCTCTTAAAGCCTTTGTCCGTCAGCAGCGCGCGCACGCGGCGACCGAGTTCCTGCTGTTCGCGGCAGACTTTTTCAAAGCCATAGGCTTCGGTTTCCAGCATCACGTCGCGCAGCGCGGCCAGCGCGTCGGTCGGCATCGTCGCGTGGTAGGCATGGCCGCCGTTTTCAAAGGCTTCCATGATCTGTAGCCATTTTTTCAGGTCGCAAGCAAAGCTGCTACTGGTGCTGGCGTCGATACGCTGACGAGCGCGCTCGCCGAGCACGACCAAGGCGCAACACGGCGAGCCGCTCCAACCCTTTTGCGGTGCGCTAATCAAAATATCGACATCGTTGGCCACCATATCGACCCAGACCGTGCCGGAGGCAACGCAATCAAGGACAAATAATCCGCCGACCGCGCGCACCGCCTCGCCGACTGCTTTCAAATAAGCATGGGGCAGGATCATGCCAGACGACGTTTCAACGTGCGGCGCAAAGACGACATCCGGCTTGTGCGCGTGGATCGCCGCGACCACTTCTTCAATCGGCGCCGGAGCAAAAGCCTCCTGTGCGCCATCGGCCATCCGGCGCGCTTTCAGAACAATGCTTTCGGAAGGAATACGTCCCATATCGAGAATCTGCGTCCAGCGGAAACTGAACCAGCCATTGCGGATCACCAGACATTTCTTGTCGGTAGCAAACTGCCGCGCCACTGCCTCCATGCCAAAAGTGCCACTGCCCGGCACAACGATGGCCGATTGGGCGTTGTAGACATTTTTCAGGATGCGCGAAATGTCTTTCATAACGCCTTGAAAGCGTTGCGACATATGGTTGAGCGCACGGTCGGTGTACACCACCGAGTATTCGAGCAGGCCTTGCGGATCGGGCTGCGGCAGCAATGCAGGCACGTTGGTATCTCCTTATGGGGTCGGTGCGGTGGAAGCGAGGAGACTAGCATAGCGCCAAGCTTTGGCGAAAGGCTAGTCGTCGACGTTGCTAGCGTTGCTTGCACCGAGGTTCAATAACCAGTGGATTTCTAGGGAAATACTGATTTATTCACTTTTGTCATTCCGAACGGCGTGAGGAATCTTTAAAACCAACAACTTAGATTTCTCGTTTCACTCGAAATGACAATTAATCAGCGCCTCCCCAGGTGTTCGAACCCCACATTACCTGTACTCCTTAGGTTCGATTGTTTGCTGGTTATTGGATCAGAATGGAGTACTGAGCGTGATGTTAATTGCAGAATTTTTCGCTCCAGGTTGGCTGATTGTCGTTGAGCCACCAACGCCCAATCGTATACCCTGACTCAATTCGGCACTAATGCCGGCAAGCAGCGTCCCATAGCCGCCCGTTCGGTTAGCGGTCAGCATTTCCATAGCGGAATTGCCACCAACAAAACCCGCGCTATAAGTTCGCTCATCCTTTTTGTGCTCATAGTCGTAGCTCAACTGGGCGTAGGGGCGAACCTTGACTTCAGCCAAGCGGGTTTCGGCTGCAATCTGCCAGCCAAGTCGTGAACGCAGCGATTCTCGGTTTTGGTCACCGAAGGTCATGGCGGTTACGCTATTCGACTTCTCGCTAAAACCATTCACGCTGACCCGTTCCCAGGCCAAACCGACGAGCGGACCGTGGATGATGTTGCCGAGCGAGAAGTTATAACCGACCTGTCCTTTTACGCCTAACTGATTACCGCGCGTATCACCCTGTTCGCTGGTGTTGAATGGACCAAGGGGAATATTCCGTTTGCTTTCGTAATCGAGCCAGGAATAAGTGGCCAGTCCGTTCGCGTAGAAGGCACCCAACTTATGGGAGGCAAAGGCCGAAAGCGCCCATTCGTTGTATTTGACGGTCCCTTGATTGTTGCCCAAGTCGAACGGCACATTGCCATAGCCCAGGGTCACGCCGGCGAACAGTTGTTCGCTGACGGCTTTTTCATAACCCATGACCAGGCTACCGCCCGAACCATCCACCGACGGCATGCCAACGTAAGCATCCTTTTGCGACGAGGCGTAATCACCGGTCACAAAGAAGCCTTGGCCTTTGTAGCCGAAGTTCTGGAATTCGTTGAAGCGCCCATCAATTGAACGCCATTGCGCACCGGAACGACCCAGCGGCACTTGAGACATCAGACCTACCCGGCTGGCGCCCTCTAGCGAGCTGTATATCCAGTCCGACATGATTTCGTGAAACTGGGCTGATGGATGCCTGATATCGGCAAACAGGTAACCTGTTTCTTTGCCCGGATCAGGCGTATGCCCCAGCGACTCCGAAGTAGCTGCATCCGTTACGTTGGTGAATCCGTAAGCCGCAGGGTTGGCAATGACGGTATTCAGCATCTTTCCCGTATTGAAATAGAGCAGGTTCTTGCCAGCCAGGCCAGACTCAAGGCTTGCGTTGAACGACGATACCAGGTTACCCAGCAGGAGCGGATCAGGGACATTTGCACTCATCGAGGCAATCGGGGTCTTGGTCATGTCCATGATGCCGATCACCATCAAATGGCGCGCTCCCGCTGACTGGAGGCGAGTGACCTGCGTCGTGAGGTCGTTCGCCGCAGTAATAATGCCTGCCACGGCAGCCGCATTGCTGCCCGCAGAGATTTGGGCAAAGACATCGTTGTGGCCTCCGGAGATCGCGTAGAGGGATCTTGAATCAAGAGGTCCTCGGGCAAGCATGTCGGTGACTTGAGCGCTGACAGGGGGAATGAGTGCGGGAGGCGTGGTGGTCGTGGGCAGATTTATCCTTGCGCTGCCAGTCGCAAAATTGTTACCACTGGCAATCGAACTAAAAACCACCGAGTTTGTATTAGCCTGAGCAGCATAGGCTGGACTGACCGTAAAGCTGTAATAGGCTCCCAGGTTCTGCGACCAGACTTTTCCGGGATTGGTGGAAAAATGGTCATAGGTATTGGACAAGATCGGCCTATAGACGCCTGAGTCAGTCAGGCTGTCGCCGTAAAAGTAGATGTTTGAATAGCTCCCTGCCTGTGCTGCACTGACCAAGCTAACCAATAGGGTAGCAATACTCACTGTGTTCTGTTTAATTTTTAATCCCTTGCGCTTGATCATTCTTGTTCCTTTCTTTGTTTTGTAGGTGGCTTATCGTCGGTGATCAACGCTGTTGGTCGCCTCGATTGCACGGCACTGGATGCTACATCTGATAAATGGACAGAAACCACAACATCAGCGGTCAAATGGGTATTCTGGAACAAATTGCCCGCAATGAGCGACGTTTATTGACGACAAGTCGCGCACTGGAACGTCTTGCGGGGGTGGGCCCCGCAATTAGATGATACATTCCTTAGCTGCGGGAGCGACCGGAACTCTGGCCAGCAGCATTACGTTGGCAAACGGCTTGCCGTGGCTCATGCCGGTCGTTTCGACTTCAAAGCCGTGGGCGTGCAACAGTGTTAGCCATTCGCTCAACGGGCGGCAATAGAGCTTTGGCAGGCGATGACCGCGCGTGAAGGTGACGGCCTGGTCGACCCAGTTGCAGATATGAAACGGCAGACCGGCGGCGGCGTCGCCGATGCGCGTCACGAACAAGCCACCGGGGGGCAGGGCGGCGCGCACCTTGCGCAGAATGGTTTCCTGCTCGGCAAATTCGATGTACTGGAAAACGTCGAGAATAGTCAGTACGTCGACCGACGGAAAATTTTCCCGGCAAATATCGCCCTGGCGAATACGCACCAAGGGATGGTCGGCGGCAAAGACGCTGCGCGCACGGCGGACATCGCTGTCCATCAGTTCGATGCCGTGCAGAGACAGTATTTGCGGCGGTGGCGGCCAGTCGGTGGGCCATTGACCGTGCTCGTAAGTTGCGCGGGCGGCAAGTAGTAGCGACGCAAACACGGCCTGGCCGCAGCCAAGATCGAGAAAATGCCCGCTACGCGGAAAGACGCCCATTTTCAGCAGGTGGCGAAATAGGCTGTCGCGGCCGAGCTTGCCGCGCGCGAAGTGGTAGGCAAAACGACCGGCTTGACGGTAGGGCGCGGCAGCGCGGTCGACCAGTGAATTAAAGAAGGGTGTGCGCATCGAAGGCATGAGGGAGAGTGACCGACGGGAGCTGCGCGCGATCAAGCGTGTCAAGCAACCGGGGCAGGGTTTCGAGAATGACCGCTTGCCCATTTGGGGTGCGGGCGGCGTTGCCGTCGTGAAGCAGGAGAATGTCGCCGGCCTGCAAGCCGCGCGTCAGCTTGCGGAATACCGAGTCCGGATTGCCGTCACGCGTATCGTAGGCACGGCGGCTCCAGGCCGCCAGTTGCAAGTCGAGGCGTGCCAGTAGCGGGTCGAGAAAAGGGTTACGCAGACCGGCCGGGGCGCGGAAAAAACGCGGTGCAACACCGGTAATGTCGCTCAAGGTTTGCTGGCCGTTCCTGATTTCACGCTCCATCCAGCGCGATCCGTGCAAGGCAAAGGTGCTCAGGTGCTGCTGACCGTGGTTTTCAACCGAGTGCCCCCGCGCAACGATTTCCCGACACAGTTCGGGAAATCGCTGGGCGCGTGTGCCGATGCAAAAGAAGCTGGCGCGTGCGCTGTGGGCATCGAGTAGATCGAGAACCCGGGGGGTGACCTCCGGATCGGGCCCGTCGTCGATGGTCAACGAGATTTCACCTCGGGCTGCGGCGTCAGGGGGCAACCGGGTCAGGCAGGGGCCTAGCCATGAACAGCGCGGCAAAAGGCCACCCGTGGTCAGCAGCGCGTGGTTGACCAGGAGTGCGCCGATTGCCCACGGCCAAGCCGTCGGCTGCAATGCTAGCGCGCTACCCGCCGCCAGATGCACGAACGCGCTGGTTTTGATGAGCGGAGAGGGATTCCAGGAGCGGGGCATCTCAAGCCTGATATGACTTAGCGCCCAGACTTTCGTCATGGCTGCGGTCTGTCTGTCTGTGCATAAGCTTCGTTAAAAAGTCGAGGCCATCTTCCCAGAGTAGGCGCCAGGTCGGCCAGTCGTGATGGCCAGTTCGTGTCTCGACCTGTGCGTTTGGCAAGCTACCAGCCAGCAGGGCCATGCCTTTGGCGAAACGGTCTTGTAATCCATAAGCCATAAAAATGGGGGGCTGTGCGGTGTAGGTTTTGAGCCAGTGCCAGACACGAAATTCTGGGTCTTGCAGGTGACCGGCGCTGGCCTGCCAAGTCGCCAGGCCACCGGCCGCTTCGATTTCGCCGGTCGTCATCCGGTTGCCAGGGTAGGGCGCAATCAGGCAAAGAGCGTCGATCTCACCGGAGTAATGTTCGACGTAGGAAAGCGAGAGGAAGCCCCCCAGGGAAATTCCGCCGAGGCAGATGCGCCGGTA
>CAXNNH010000134.1:0-5483 GCA_964203325.1 Burkholderiales bacterium
CAAGTCATTGCCGACATCGTGAACGCCGTTGCGCCACAGCGTGACGACTGCGTTGTCGAGATCGGTCCAGGGCTGGGTGCGCTGACCGATCCTTTGCTCAAGCGGCTCGACCACCTACATGTGGTCGAAATTGACCGTGACATCATTGCCCGCCTGAAAAAACGCTATCTTCCCGAAAAACTGACTATTCACGCAGGCGATGCGTTGAGCTTCGACTTCAGCACACTGGCTAGCGGTAGCGCTGCCGGGTTGCACATTGTTGGTAATCTCCCCTACAACATCTCGACGCCGCTGCTCTTTCACCTCGCCGGTTTTGCCGAATGTGTTCGCGACATGCACTTCATGCTGCAGAAGGAGGTCGTCGAACGCATGGTGGCCGAACCCGGTACGGCGGATTTTGGCCGTCTGTCGGTGATGCTGCAGTACCGTTTTGTGATGGATTGGCTGCTTGATGTGCCGCCCGAATCCTTCGACCCGGCCCCGAAGGTCGATTCGGCCGTGGTTCGCCTGATTCCCCGACCCGGCGCCGAGCTTTCCGCCAGGGACGAAACGAAATTCGCTGCTGTCGTTTCTGCGGCCTTCGGCCAACGGCGCAAAATGCTGCGTAATAATCTTAAAGGCCTATTGGAAGACGGTGACTTCTCCGCGCTGGATATTTCGCCCACCTGCCGCGCTGAAGAGCTATCGGTCGAAGACTACATCCGCATCGCCAACTACCTGAATTAAAAATGGCGCGCCTTGACGGCACGCCATTGTGCTTAGAGCGCTGACCTTAGCTTTTCTTCATCGGGCAGGTGTTCATGCCCAGCAAGGGGTAAGCTGGGCACCAGCCAATCAGGCCGGTGAGCAGCGGTACGACGCCGATGTAGCCCCAAACCGGGATCACATCGAGAGCGGTCAATGCGACCAGTGCAATACCAACCACAATACGTAGAATTCTATCGATACCGCCGACGTTAAGTTTCATGAGTGTCTCCGTAGGAACAATGGGTGAGTGAGGCGCCATGATATGCAAGCTTTCCGCCTTCGTCTGTAACCCAGGTCACACACAAAAAGCCATGTTCAGCGCCGAACATCGGCCAGTTGTTTCAGTGCCTTACGATCCAGTAGCTCAATCTGTTCACGACCCAGCGCTACCAGGCCTTGCGCGGCAAATCCTTTGAGCAGGCGACTGACGATCTCGCGTACGCTGCCCAATTCCTCCGCCAGCGCCTGATGCGTGCTGCGAATCGGCTCGTTTTTGGCCAGCAAAAGCTTGGCCAGGCGCTGGTCGAGGCGATGGAAAGCTACTTCTTCAACGAGTTGCATTAGTTCCGCAATACGCTCTGCGAAAAGGTGAAAGACAAATCTGCGGAAGGAAGAATTTTCTGCGACCAGCTTTTCAAAGAAAGTGGCCGGCAGTACCCGCATCAGCAGCGGGGTTTCGGCAATGCCACGCGCCGAATAGTCGCTATGACCAAGCAGGCAGCTAGATGTCATGATGCATGAACCGCCAGACTCAACCCGGTAAAGCAGCATCTCGCGGCCGGATGGGGTATTTTTTACCACCTTGATCGAGCCGGAAAGTAGCAGTGGAAAACCCTGACAAGCTTGCCGTTCGGTAAAAATCTCAGTTCCGACCGGCAGTTTGAGCAAAGAGGTCGGGCGACAAAGTTCCTCTAGCACTGCGGGCGGCAGCGAGCGCAACACGGGATAGAGCGCAAAAAGGTCATCGCTCGAATTTTCCATCAGTCGGCTAGCTCGGCAGTCACCGGAGCGTGGTCCGAGGGTCGTTCGCGCTTGCGCATCTCACGGTCGATCCCGGCTGCGATGCAACGCGCTGCCAGCGGAGCAGAAAGCAGAATGTGGTCAATGCGCATGCCCAGATTTTTCTGAAAACCCAACATTCGGTAATCCCACCAAGAGAAAGATTTTTCCGGCTGATCGAACAAACGGAAGCTATCCTGCAACCCCAACCCGAGCAGCTCTTGAAACGCGCTGCGCTCAGGCTCCGAGCACAAAATTTGGCCTGCCCAAGCCGCAGGATTATGCACATCGCGATCATCGGGCGCGATATTGAAATCGCCGGCCAGCACCAGTTGCGGATTGGCCGCCAGTTGCTCGTCCAGCCAGGGGGTTAGCGCAGCTAACCAGCCAAGTTTGTACGCATACTTGTCGCTGCCAACCGCCTGCCCATTCGGAATATAAGCGCAAACAACACGAACCCCGCGCACCGTCGCAGCAATCAAACGTTTTTGCGGATCGGGAAAGAGTGGATTGCCCAACACTACGTCAACCGGCGTCTCACGCGCCAGCAAAGCGACACCGTTATAAGTTTTCTGCCCGGAAAAAACGACCCGATACCCCGCCGCCTCAATTTCCTGTTGTGGAAAATTGTGGTCTTCAAGCTTCGTTTCCTGCAAGCAAACCACATCCGGACGCTGCACCGCCAGCCATTCGAGAAGCTGCGGCAAGCGGACCTTGAGTGAGTTAACATTCCAAGCTGCTATTTTCATATTGTCAAAATCATGATGAGGACTTTCCCCGACAAGCCCCGAAGCCGTTATTCATTGAGCAACCCTGCTTCACGATATTGCTTGAGTTTGTAGCGCAAGGTTCTTTCAGACATACGCAAACGCTCACAGGTCAATTTGCGCGACCCACCGAGGGAAGCAAGTGTTTCAAGAATGTATTCGCGCTGCCTGGTTTGGACGTTTTCATTTTCATCATTTTCATCTCCGGCCAACAGGCCGGTTCCAACCGGCAAGGCGGCAACGGAGTGCGGCCAGGGAGGAGCAGTGCGGTCGTGCGTCGTTGCCGATAAGTGCAGGGCGTCGGCTTCGATGATGTCGCCGGGGGCCAGGATGACGGCGCGTTGCATCGCGTTTTCAAGTTCACGCACATTGCCTGGCCAGGTGTGAGCGCGCAACGCAATTTCGGCTGAAGCGGCCAGTCGCAAACCTGGCCGACCGGAACGACCGCCATGTTCGGCAAGAAAATGGCGTGCCAGAGGAACGATGTCGTCGGGCCGCTGGCGCAGTGCCGGAATCGGCAACGGAAACACATTTAACCGATAGAACAGATCCTCGCGAAACGTGCCCTTGGCTACGGCATCCGCAATATCGCGGTTGGAGGTGGCGACGACACGAATATCCAGAGCGACCGGTTTCTTGCCGCCTACTCGCTCGACCTCACGTTCCTGTAATACCCGCAGCAGCTTGGCTTGCAGACCGAGCGGCATCTCTGTCACTTCGTCAAGGAGCAAGGTTCCTGCTTGTGCCTGTTCAAATTTGCCCGCCTGCGCTTGTACCGCGCCGGTAAAAGCGCCTTTTTCATAACCAAAAAGCGTGGCCTCCAGCAGGGTATCGGGGATCGCTGCACAGTTGATCGCCACAAACGGGCCTTTGTGTCGCTGCGAGTGATTGTGAATGTAGCGTGCGACAACTTCCTTGCCAACACCGCTCTCGCCACTCAGCAATACGGTGGCGTCGGTTTGTGCGACGCGAGCAGCTAAGGCAAAGAGATTCCGACTGGCGGCGTCATTGGACACCACCTTGCCGTCATCCTCCGCCTCCGGCAAGCGATAGCGGGCAACGTGCTCAAGTAACGCTTTCGGCTCAAAAGGCTTGAGCAAAAAATCGCAAGCTCCCGCGCGCATCGCTTCAACGGCACGGTCAACATCGGCAAATGCGGTCATTAACACGACGGGCAAATGTGGCAGACGCACGCGAATTTCCTTAAGCAAGGTAATTCCATCCATCGGCATCATGCGTACATCGCTGACTACCAATGCGACGGCTTGAGTGTCGAGCATTTTCAGCGCCTCCTCTCCTCCCGGAGCAGAAATGACGGCCTGTCCGGCAAGTTCGAGCGTATCGCAAACGGCCTCGCGTAAATGAGGGTCGTCTTCGACGACGAGAATGGGCAATCCTTGAGCCATTGTTTTCCTGTTAACTTTCTTTTGCCGGCCCGACGGGCAACAGCATGACAAATTCCGAGCCGGTGCCGGGAATGGAACTCACCTCGATCGTTCCTCCGTGCGCTCGGGCGACTCCCAGGGCAATCGCCAAGCCTAACCCGGTGCCTTGGCCGCGCGTGGTAAAAAAAGGTTCAAAAATCCTTGTTTGCACATCAAGTGGAATTCCGGGACCGCTATCGCGTACGGCAATTCTCAAATGCTGTTCGGTAACGCGTACACGCAAAACAACTTCACCGCCGGCATCGCAGGCCTGTAATGCGTTTTCCAGTAAATTGACTAGCGCGCCCCCCAAGGCTTTGCGGCTACCCATAATTATAATTTCGCCCATGTGCAAGCCAAGATCCGATTCGACGCGGAAGGCCACTTTTTTTTCTGCGAAGAGGGGCTCCAGCGTTTGCGCGACATCGGCAACCAGCAGGCCGGCCGGTATTGCATCGCGCCCGATACTCTCGCCACGGGCGAAGAGCAACACATCCTGGATCAGGCGTTCAAGACGCTTTAGCTGCTGTGTGGCCTTACCGGAAAAGCGCGCTCGAGCCGCCTCTGACAGTTCAGGTTGCGCCAAGTTAGCACTGTAGAGCAAAGCTGTTGCCAACGGGGTACGTAACTGGTGAGCCAGCGAAGCCGCCATCTCTCCCATTGCGGCTAAACGCTGGTTACGCTCCAGATCTGCCTTAAGCTCATGCGCTACGGTAATGTCGTGAATCAGCAGAATACGGCCCCCTGCCGAATCGAGCGTACTTTCGGCTATGGCGACGCGGCGCTCATCCATTTGCCACTCATCCGGCGCATCGGTAGGTGCCAACTGCACTTGCGCGAGCGCAGGCCAGTTGCAACCCAGCACCCCGGCACCGAGCATCGCCAGAGCTGCAGGATTGGCCTCTTTGACTCGTGCCGAACTATCGAGCACTACTACGCCCGCCGGCAAGGCATTGAGCAACACGGTAAGGCGTTCGGAAAGCGCTTGCTTCTCTTGGTACTGACGGCGCAATTCGCCATTAGCGACAGCCAGTTCAGCCGTCAACGACTCGACTCGCCCCTGCAACCCTTCGTAGGCCTGCGTCAGCT
The DNA here is from genome assembly GCA_964203325.1 of Burkholderiales bacterium. GTDB lineage: Bacteria > Pseudomonadota > Gammaproteobacteria > Burkholderiales > Rhodocyclaceae > JACQYA01. The sequence goes on from CAXNNH010000134.1 coordinate 5,027, forward strand.
CAAGCGAGACTTGGTTAAAGACATCGAAGGCACGCTGCAGCTCCTGCGCTTTAAGCTCAGGAGCCGGTTTTTGCACAGTGTCGTTCATCCCATGGCCGCATTCGATGGCAAATCCCGTGCAATTAGCAGATACAATAGCAGGGGCGTCGCGGGGCGATTCCCAGCATTTTTCGCTTTTTCTTTGTTGCTCACAAGGTTCAAACTCTAACGTAGGCATGGCAGCAACCGGAAATACTATTGCAGACGCACCCGTTAACGCGGCAGACACCGGAAGTCCTTCCGAGCGTCTGCGCGCCGCTTTTGCTCGGCTGTCCAATCAGCAAAAAATCATTTTAATGGTTGCACTCGCCGCGATTGTTGCACTCATCGTCGCCAGCAACACTTGGCTCAAGCAGTCCGACTACAGGATACTCTTTTCCAACATCTCCGAGCGCGATGGCGGGGCCATCATTAACGC
>CAXNNH010000135.1:0-5471 GCA_964203325.1 Burkholderiales bacterium
CCAGAGCGCAGCGAGGGGATCGAATTCAGAGGCGAAGCACGGCTTCACCAACACGGGTTTAGCGGTCATGGCGATTTCCAGGTGAGGGATGCAGCGGGAGGGAAGTTCAGCGCGGGGGAGAATGCGCTACGATAGAGTCTGAGTCGAGACGCTCAGAGATCGTTGTTTCTGATTGAAAGACGATTCTCTATGCTATTGATTATACACACTATTGTGTGGTTTGTCAAGGGTGGCGGATTCGTTCGCAACCCGAGCGAATGCTTTCTGTGCAACGTCTGCAATGTAGCCTAGTAGTTCTCATTAGGGCAATCGCACCTCCTCCTGATACAGTTGCACGGTGACAGTGGTATTTTTTCAACTGGGCAGATCCTTTCGGCTGAAGAGGGCTTCAACAGGAACTGGGCGCGTAATTCAAATGGTATACATTTCACATCATGCATGAAATAAAAGAGACGATTGAAGTTATAAGCATCGCAGATGATCTAAAAATCCTGAATATATTCCGCCTTCGTTCTTGGAAGGTGAATGAGGGGATCGACTTTCTGGTGGGTATATTCGAGGAAAACCACCTTCCCGATGGTTCTATTGATTTTGTAATGCTTGATGGTCGTCATTATTTGTATGCTCAACACAAGTCCGAAATTGACGCGTTGAACTTGCGAAGCAAACTTTTAGTCGAAATCTGGGAGAGTACAGGTAGGCGGCGTGAACGTTATCCGCCACGAATATTACTTGAGTGGGGAATGAAGTACCGTGATTTGTCAAAAATCTCCTGGTACGACGACGCTCTTACAAAAGGTCTGCTTACAGAGATTCTTAAACCTGATGAGTTGCAAGAGGCTGCGAAGCAAGAACAATCTCTTAATGCCAAAGAAAAAGGAAGCCTATTGAAGATCATAGCAGGGTTTACAAAGCTCTATTATGGTGACCTCCGGCGTGGTCTAAAGGCTGAGATTTTTGACGAATTCCAAAATCTTGTTAGTAAAAATCCAGAACTAAAGATCGACAAAGACACTTTACGAATTAGCCTCGATGCCGCCTGGAAAAAGTACCTTCCTAACGAATCTGATAAAAATGTAGGCGGTGGCGAGCTACCGTAGAAATCTGGCGTCATTTACTGGCGGCGGAATTTGGCGGCGAGGTGAACGAGAAAGGGGCCGCGTGGGCCCCTGATGTTGAAGGAAGAGAAGCAGTTTAGAACGGCGGATCGGAGGTTAAGCACTCACGGTGGATCACCCGGTCCTCGCCGAACTTAGGGACCAGAGCGGGTTCATAATGCGCCCAGATCCGGTCGCGCAAATCATCAAGCAACGCGAAGACAGCCATCGCCTGCTCGGGCGACCAGTGCGGATCGATGAGCAGTTCGAGGCCCTTGTTCAGCCCGGACGGTGGATGATGGCGTTTCACGGCGACTCCTTCGTCTTGCGCTTGCGCGACTTGGCGACGGCCCGCTCCTGAGCCTCCTTGCGCCGGTAAGAGTCGCCCTTGATCGACAGTATTTCAGCGTGATGGACCAGCCGGTCGATCATCGCCACCACACAACTGGCGCAGGGAAACACCTCAGACCATTCCGAGAAGGCCTTGTTGGTCGTGATCAAAGTGCTCTTTTTCTCGTTTTCTCGTGGCGGCGGTTGATCAACTCGAAGAGGAGATCGGCGTGACGATTCGAATACGACAAATACCCGACCTCATCGATGACGAGCAAATCCGGCGCCGCATAGCGCCGCAATCGGTAGCGTAAGGCCGAATCGCTGTCCAGACCGGCCAGTTCCCCGAGCAACTGGCCGGCGGTGGCAAACAACACCGTGCGCCCCTGCAAGACCGCCTGATGGGCGATGTTCTGAGCCATCATTGTCTTGCCCAGGCCGCTGCTACCGATCAGGATCGCATTGGACGCCGAGTCCAGGAAGTCCAGAGTCATCTGTTCCGCAACCCGCAGCCCGGACTGCGCACCATCGTGCCTGATCGGCGCAGGTGGCAGTGCAGTAGCGGTGACCGCGATCACAGTGGCTGCAAATGACGACGGCGGTGCGGCAACGAGCGCACAGGTAACGTCTGCCAGGAACGTCCATCGGCGGTCAGGGCCAATGGGGGACTTTCCGGGGACGCCCGCTCTGTGAAATACTTTGCGTGCAACGTCGCCAATCGGGGCTTCGGGGCGCGGCATCGGAACAGCTTGGCAGTTGGTGCCGGTGTCGCGCCTGCGTTTCCACTGGCCAAGGTGCTATTTACCGTATTGGCCGCGTCGGAGCTAGTGCCCCGATCCGTCTCGCTATCCCGGGATTTGCCGCACTTCGTTTGCCAGACGGCAGTTTGCTCCGCAAACCGCCCGCCGGGAGCCCTGCGGGCTGCCTGGAAAATCCATCACAGATAAGCCTAAACGCTAAACAAGACCGCTATCGCCGAATGACGGTAGAACGTTGACGCCAGATTTCTTCTGGAAAGCGTCGCCGCCTACAAAAAACTGAAATCGGTATTCCGGCCCCCGATTTCGGGCGATTTCTCGCCCAGAACCAACCAGAATCACCGCTGTATTCAACAGACAACAAGGTGATTCAACATGTATCAGAAAGACAAGGTCTCTGGGGAGCTAGCCAACTTTGACAGGCTGCCTGACACTGCAAATGTTCGTTTGCCGACGGTAAAACAGATGTATGGCGTTTCTGCTGCCACAGTCTGGCGCCTTTCTTGGAAATCAATTCCCGCTCCCCGAAAGCTTGCAGAACGTATTACCGCATGGAATGTAGGGGAGCTTCGCGTGGCTCTCGGCGTAAAGAAAGGAGCGTAATGATGATCATTACTCCCGATTCTTTTAACAGCACTTTGTTACCTGCCTTAGTTTCAATCCAGCCTACATCTGAGACCGAGGGATTGCCAGATCCCCTATGTGCAATGCAGCAACGATATGCACTAATCCGCTTGCCTGGAGGGATTTATGTCTTTGACCGTCAGGCGCTGGCAACCGTCACCGATAAAGGAGTTGCTCGGAAATTTGAACCTCTCAAACGCGCCGACGCTACGTTACTCATAATTCGAGATATAACGAATTTATTTCCAGCAAGTAATGCGAGGCAGATTGCAAAGGATTTCTTCGTCCATCCGGGAACCAAGTGCTTCGACGGAATCGATTTCAATCCGATAAAATCTTCTGACAATCGTCAGAATTTATGGGTAGGCCCAACCGTAGTCCCGCGGGACGGTAAACCAAAGTTGATCCGGGAATTTCTGCTGTACGTGATCTGCGGCGGAAACAGAGCCTATTTCCTGTATCTGCTCGGCTATCTCGCACACGCACTGCAGCGACCTTGGGAGAAACCGGGCATTATGATCATTCTGCTCAGCGGCCAGGGTACGGGCAAAGGGGCTCTTGCGTACATTCTTAACAAAATCTGGAGCGCAACGTATCTACACGTCCACCAGATCAAGGCAATTACGGGAGAGTTCAACTCGGCCCTTGAGCGTGCCTTTATTGTTTGGCTGGATGAGGCATTTTTCGCCGGTAATCGCGGTGCGACTGACTCGCTCAAGTCGCTTGTTACCGAGCCAGTCATTAACATTAATGAGAAATACCAACCGGCAAGGCAAACCCAGAGCTTCCACCGCTTCTTCGGTGCATCAAACGCCGAACACTACAAAGATACTGACCACGATGATCGTCGTGATTTTGTACTGCGAGTATCCGAGGACCGCAAGGGCGACTTTGATTATTGGAGTGCACTCTACCGTGAGATTGACAATGGTGGAGTCGAAGCATTGGTCAAGATTCTCCTAGCGAAGGATTTGTCGAAATTCAACGTCCGCAACAAACCCAATACCGATGAATTGACGCAGCAAAAACTGAAAAGCTTGGAGCCGACCGCGCAGTGGTGGTACGACTGCCTAGGCTGCGGCGAGATTGATCCGGGCATGGGGTGGCCCAAGTTTGTCAGTACCAACGATGCGATAGCTGCAGTCTCCAACGCATCAGGACAAAAAGGGGGACACAAACCTTCCGCTCTTGAACTAGTTCAAACGATCAAGAAGCTTTGTCCAAGTGCGGACAGTGCGCAGCCACTTATCGGGAAAATTCGGAAGCGGGGACTCTCCCTTCCAACGCTCAAACAAGCTCGCCACGAGTTCGAGAGCTACATGGGAGGGCCAATCAAATGGTAATTGCACAGACTGCACAGACTGCACAGACTGCCAATCAATCTGCTCGTGAAATTCAGGGGTTATTCGGTCGAAACTTATTTGGATAGCTCCCGTGACAGGGCGAATATGCAAGTAATACATGACATCCCAGACACATTTCACTGCTGCCAAATACGTAGTCCTGAACATCCAGCACCAAGGAGAACACGCATGATTGACACCGCAAAGTCCTACTTCTACATGACAGACCTAGTCTTCGATAGGCTCCAGGACCATAAAGCACTTCAGCGCGCCGGGACAAAGCTGTATGGTAACAAGTTCTACCTCAAGCATCCTTTTGGGTTGCAGAATCCCTCTGTGCGGTTTGACCTGGACAAGGGCTACTTCTGTATCGAAACTTCCTTGACCAAACTGTTTCAAGGCCACAACGTGGCTGGCACAAATCAACTGGAGTTCTTGTGTCTTAAAACCGCTAATCTAATCTACCAACAGCTCGGCTTACGTTTCACTCCCCAAGAGCGGCGCCTAGTTCAAGATCGCGGAATCCGGCTTGGGCGCCTTGATGCGACGTGTGGATTTTCTATGTCGTCTCCTCAAGCCGTTTCGGATACGCTTGAGGCGGTGTGGGAACAACTTCGCGCCGAGGGTTTCAACTGGTCGGCGTATGGAGGAGCTAAATTCGAGTCCGTCTATAGCCAACAGCATTCAACGCGCGTTTCAAACAAGTTTTACTATAAGGGTGGAGAGCTGCTGACGAAGAAGATTCCCGCCGGTATTGTGGCATGGAATCGTGTCTGGGAATACGCGCGTACGTTGTTGCGGTTCGAGGTAACTTGGCGTGCTAAGGAGCTTAAAGACCTCGATCTTGAATACGCAGATCAATGGACCCCGCAGCTCGTAAAGGAAAAGATTTCGGAGCGCCTGAAGATGTTTAAGTTTCAGGGTGTGATCAAACAACGCTTGGATACACTTTCTCTCGAAGGGCTTAACGACAGTTGCAGCATGTATTACGTCCTTTGGACGCAAGGAGCCAATTTGCGACAGCATCAGTACAACAAGACCCTTGATCGAGCACGGAAGCATCTCCTGCAGGAGCATCAGATTGACATCTATCGTTCTGCACAATCTGGCAGTGATATACCGCTCTGTGACCTCCTAAGCCCAGAAAACGCGTATTTCGTCGCGCCGAAACGCTTGTCACGGAGCGGAGCAATTTTCGGAATGGCGCAATCGTTACGTTAAAACGTGGCCACTATGAATGCTGATCCGCCTAGTTGGGGATCAGCGGCATAGCGGGAATAAATCTGCTTGTCGCCGATCATAGTTCGCACGACTGGCAT
>CAXNNH010000136.1:0-5450 GCA_964203325.1 Burkholderiales bacterium
ATCAAGGAGAAATACCATGGCCGTACTCGTCGGTAAGCAAGCCCCTGACTTCACTGCAACCGCTGTGATGGGTAACAACGAAATGACACAGTACACGCTCTCGGCAGAGACAAAGGACAAGTACGCTGTTATTTTCTTTTACCCGCTCGATTTTACGTTTGTCTGCCCGTCCGAATTGATCGCCTTCGATCATCGCCTGGACGAGTTTAAGCAGCGCGGCGTTGAAGTGATCGGTGTTTCGATCGACTCGCAGTTTACCCACCTCGCCTGGAAAAACACCCCGGTGAACAATGGCGGCATCGGCCAAGTACGCTACCCGCTGATCGCCGACATCAAGCACGAAATCTGTCGCGCCTATGACGTTGAATTCGGTGCGGCCGGCGTTGCTTTCCGTGGCTCCTTCCTGATCGACAAAAATGGCGTCGTGCGTCACCAGGTGGTCAACGATCTGCCGCTCGGTCGTAACGTCGACGAAATGCTGCGTATGGTCGACGCGCTGCAGTTCACCGAAGAGCACGGCGAAGTTTGTCCGGCTGGCTGGAACAAGGGCAAGGCCGGTATGAAAGCTTCCATCGAAGGCGTTGCTGAGTACCTGACAGCGCACGCAACGGAGCTGTAATTCTTTTTTCGTTTTGCCGAAAAAACCGCTCCTTTCGGTGCTAGCCGGTAACTAAACGTGTTGCTGGATTAATAAACGCCCTCCACGCTCAAAGCAAGGAGGGCGTTTTAAGCTGAAGGCAGAATTACCTTGGGACATTGGCAGAGTCTTCGCTTAGTGTGTGGCGACGTAGGCCAAACCCAAATCAGTGCTGACTGAAAGTAAGCGCTTGTCTCTCGTCCAAAGTCTTGTACCCGGCGTCAGTCGCACGGCAGCCAGGAGATGTGCATCGATGTAGCCGATACCTCTGCTAAAGACTGTATTTGCTTCGATAAACTGAAGCACTTCTTCATCCGTTGCCACGAAAGCTTGGGGCAGATTTTTCAGCCCGCCCAGAACAGCAGCGCGATTTTGCAGGCTCCCAAGGGCCAACTCACCGATGATGTACGGGTGCGTCACAACCTGCCCTACCCCAAGCAAGTGGGCCAAGTGCTCGCTACCTTGCCGGAGATGGTCAATCCACATGGACGTATCCACCAAAATCATTCGTCGGCCTCCGACTGCCGTCTATGAATATCTGATAGCTGGGGCTCAGAACCACCCAATAGGGCCAGTCGCTTTGCGCTTTCACGTTGAATCAGTGCCTGCAAGGCTTCCCTTACCAAACTGGATTTTTCTGATAATCCCGTGAGCGCTTGGGCTTTGGCAAGCAACTCATCATCCAGTGCCAGTGTTGTACGCATTGTTATGCCTCCTTAGAGCTTAATGCATCAAAAATCGCATCACTTGATGTTTAGTTCAATGCCTTCCCTTCCTAAGGCGGCAACACATTAAGTTACCGGCGTGCCCTTCGGTGCGGTTTTTTTTCGTCGCGATATTCAGCAAATCTTGCGCCAATTTTCGTACTGCCCCCCGGAGAGGCGCGCCAATAGGCGATCTAGCACATACCCCCCTGAAGAATGGCGTAAACAGTGGCTCTCAGGGCAGACCCCTTGTAGAACGCCTATTGGCGCGCCTCTCCGGGGATCTCTTTTCTCGTCGCTACTTATATAACGCGGCGGCTGGCCCCGGTCGACCGTATAGGTAACCTTGGTAAGCATGGCAGCCAAGGCTGGCGAGCAAGTCGCGCTGCGCCACGGTTTCGACCCCTTCGGCGATAACGGCCAAACCCATGCTTTGCGCCAGGGCGACGATGGTTTGGGCGATGGCCGCATCGTTGGCATCGGATAGCACATCGCGGACGAAGGATTGATCGATTTTTAACTGATCAAGCGGCAGGCGTTTCAAATAGGAGAGCGAGGAATAACCCGTGCCAAAATCGTCCAGCGAGAAGCAGACCCCTTTGGCCTTGAGTGCGCGCATCTTGGCGATGATGTCTTCGACGTTATCGAGCAGCAGGCTTTCGGTCAGTTCCAGTTTGAGGCGAGCCGGGTTGGTGCCCGTGGCATCGATCACGGCCAGCACTTGAGCGACAAAATCGGCTTGCCGGAATTGGCGGGCGCTGACATTGACCGCCATGCTCAGGTGTGATTTATCCGCCTCTGTCGCCCAAACGGCCAACTGGCGACAGGCTGTTTCAAGCACCCACTGACCCAACGGCAAAATAAGCCCGGTTTCTTCCGCCAGCGGAATAAATTCGGCAGGCGAAACCATGCCGCGCCGAGGATGTTTCCAGCGCACCAGTGCTTCGGCCCCGGTCAGGCAACCGCTGGCATCGACCTGCGCCTGATAGTAGAGCAGGAACTGCGCCTCTTGCACGGCCTGGCGGAGATCGGTTTCCAACGCCGCGCGTGCCGTTACGACGGCCTGCATGGCGCTATCGAAAAAGCGTAGCCCGTTGCGTCCAGCGGCCTTGGCCTGATACATGGCCAGATCGGCCTGCCGCAGCAGGGTGTCGACCACCTCCTCCTCGGTTTCGATGTTCTCGGGGACGGTGTTTTCCGAAAGTGTGGCCTCAAGAATTTCGTGATAAGCGCAAAACAGGGTGACGCCCAGACTGGCGCTGCTGTAGTGCTCGCTCTCACCGAAATGGAAGGTTTGGTTCAGCGCCGCCACGATTTTTTCACCGACGAGGGTGGCCTGCGTGGCCGCTTCCCAACGGACTTCGCTCAGATTCTCCAGCATGACGACGAATTCATCGCCGCCCAAACGCGCAACGGTATCGCCCTCGCGCACACAGCAGGCCAGCAAAGGCGCGATTTGCTGCAACAAGCGGTCGCCCACTCCGTGGCCGTGGGTATCGTTGAGCGCCTTGAAATTATCCAGGTCGATCAGTAGCAGTGCGCCGTGTCGACGGCTACGCGCTGTGGCCAGTAGCGCCTGCTGCAAGCGGTCGACCAGGAGGCGACGATTGGGCAGGTGGGTCAGCAAGTCGTAGAAAGCCAAGTAGCGAATCTCTTCTTCTGCGGCCTTGCGTTGCGTAATATCCTGCTTGACGGCCAGATAGTGGCCAATCTGCCCATCTGGCTTGCGAATCGGCGCGATGATGGCGTGTTCAACAAATTCGCTGCCGTCTTTACGCCGATTAACGAACTCGCCTTGCCAGGTTCCTCCGTTCTTCAGCGTGTCCCACATGGCGGTATAGGTGCTGGTTGGCGTCTCGCCGGAACTGAGCATGCGCGGATTTTGTCCGATCAGTTCTTCGCGGCTATAACCGGTGTTGCCGAGGAAAAATTCATTCACGTAGTCAATACGCCCCTCGACATCGGTAATCACAATGCTCACCGGACTTTGTTCGACCGCTTGCGACAGCTTGCGTAACTGGATTTCGGCGGCCTTGCTTTGACTAATGTCGCGGAAGGCAACGATAACGCCGTCCGACGGCTGCGCTTCGTTGAGCGGAGCCACCGTTAGCCAGACGGGGAAGCAGACACCGTCCTGACGGAAAAACCACTCCTCCTGGCTACGGGTTTGTCCGTCGCGGTGTGTCAGACAACTCGGACATTCGCTAATCGGATAAGCCTGACCATCAGGATGATGGTGATGCAGCAGGCCGTGTAGATCCTGTCCGAGCGCTTGGCTTTCGCTGACTTGCAGCATGGCCAGGGCGGTGGCGTTGATGAAGCTGCAACGTCCGTCATTGTCGGCGCCGCAGACGCCCTCACCCAGGGCATGCAGAATAGCGCGTTGCCGCGCTTCGCTATCCGCCAGGCTGTCCATACTTTGCTTAAGCTCGGTACGTTTAGTCTGCAGCCGGCGATTGGATATCCAGAGTCGCGTCACGACGCCCAGCAGGATCAGGCTCCAGAGAATGGCACTGGCCGCCAGCGAGGAACGGTAGCGGCTCCAGACATCGCTGGCCGAAAAATCGGGCATGGCGTCGAAAGGCGGCAAACGCAACTCGCGCAGCAAGTCGTCTACCGGATGATAGTCGGCCGGGATGGTAAACCCCTGAATGCCAATGCTTTGCGCGACCTCGCCCGCATGGGGTAACACCAGTAAGGAGGCGGCGACTTGGCGTGCTAACGCACCGTCGATATCGGGCATCGCAGCAAACGCCCATTCCGGATAAAGAGGAGTTGACAGGCGATTGGGGAAATTTCTCTGGGTTTTGGCATTAATGATTTTCAATGCGCCAGCCTCCAGCTTGCCCTCGCGCACCATCGATTCGATCAGCCCGGTGCGCACGAAGCCAGCGTCGGCACGTCCCTCAAGAACCTCGGTGATGGCACGGTCTTGCGGCTGACCGGTTTCAATCACGCGGGCGTCTTCCGGTAGGTTGATGCCGACATGGGCCAGTTCATGCGCCTGCATCTGGTAGCTGCCCAGGGAACTGATCGCACTGGTGGCCAGCTTTTTGCCTTTGAGATCGGCCGCTGTCGCGATATCGGCGCGTCCGGCTTGCGTAAAGATGACGCCGCCAAATACGGAGAGGGGCTGGCCTCCTTCGTTCTCAACCAGGGTGGCCAGTGGCGAGGAAAGGTTGTTGCGATAGGTCATCAGCACATAGTGCGCCGGTTGCGTCAGGACAAAATCGACTTCCCGTGCGGCGATTGCCGCTTCTAGCTCAGGATACTTGTAGGCTTTCAGTACGAAACGATGTTCGGGAAACGCTCGGTTCAAATAATCGGCCAGCGGTTGCCAACGCGCTTGTGTCTCAGCGACGGGGCGAAACGCGAGAACGGCGAAGCGGACCGCTTCAACCGCGTTTGCGCTCTGTGGCCCGAGCAGTCCAATCATTGCGGAGAGAATGAGCAGCATAAGCAGAGCGTGCCGCACGTACCGGCCTACGGCTGATACACCGCTATCGATTGCGCAGGGGACCGCGCCTTGGCTGCATAAAAATTCTTGCCATGACGGGAAGCGGGCATGAAGCCGGGGCTGAGATGGGCAGGGTGACGAGTGGCGAGTAACGGTCGGCAAAGTTACGTTCCTGAAAGCGAGCGTTGGCAAAAGCTTCATCGTGCAAAGGCGGCAGTTTACTCCGTTGCCACTGTGCATCGTCGGGCAATACTCGTCAAGGAGCAGCCATAACAGGAAACACGAAAAGATCGTGCGTTCAGCCCTGCAAAAACCGCCCTTCGACTACGGCCAGCGCGGCCGGCACCCCCAGCAGCACAACTACGTCGCCCGCTTCGAACCGGGTATCGTCCGAAGGTTCCAGCGCTCGAATATTTCTTCGCCGCACGGCCGTCACTTCGGCACCGCATTCGGCCACCGCTAATTCGCGCAGTGTGCGCCCGATAGCGTAGGCACCCGCAACCAACTGCACCGAGTGCAAGCGTGGTTCGTCGAGATCATGCGGATCTTCTTCGCGGTCGCTTTCGCCGTGGAAGAAGCCGCGCAGCGTGCGGTAACGCGCAACGCGCGTCTGGCGAATGCGTTTGAGTACGCGACTGATCGGTACGCCCAG
>CAXNNH010000137.1:0-5423 GCA_964203325.1 Burkholderiales bacterium
ATCGGTGAATCGGGGCAGACCGTGCGTCGCGTCGAGGCACCGCTGACGGCCGAACAGCGGGCGCAACAGGCCGCCGAGGAAGCTCGCCGCAAGGAACAGGAGGCGGTGCTCAAGGAGCAGCAGCGCAAAGATCAAGCCTTGCTGGCCACTTACGGTAACGAGAAAGACATCGATATCGTCTATAACCGAGCGGTGCAGGAGGTCCGGCAGTCGATCAAACTCGCTGAAGAAAAAATCGCCGACATACGTCAACGGCGTAAAAAATTCGAGAATGAGGCGGAGTTTTATCAGAAACAGCAACTACCGGCCGACGTAGCCAAAGGACTGCGCGATGCCGATCAGGAAATCAAATCGCAACAGTCGTTGATCGAATTCAAGAACAAGGATTTGGAATCAATCCGCGTCAAGTACGAAGATGATCGTCGGCGCTATCAGGAGATTTCAAAGCGCTCGCGTTGAGCGTTAATGGGGGCGGCAGGAAAATCAACGCTCCCCGGACTACGCTCCCCTGCAAGCCGCGCCAATGCTAGTTCTATAGAGGGTGTGCCCGGAGAGGCACTGTTTACGCCACTCTCCAGCCACACCCCTTGGAGATCGTTTATCCATGCGGCTCTCCAAGGGGGGCCTACGGCACACATCCGCTATAGAAGCTTTTTGCGTAGCAGGTCGTTGACCTGTTGCGGATTGGCTTTGCCCTTGGTCGCTTTCATCGCTTGGCCGACTAATGCGTTAAAGGCTTTCTCCTTGCCGGACTTGAATTCGGCCACCATCGCGGCGTTGGCGGCGAGCACTTGGTCGATCAAAGTTTCGATGGCGCCGGTATCGGTAATCTGCTTCAAGCCTTGCTGGTCGATGATGCGGTCAGCGGCATCGGCTTCGCTACCGCCTTCGCCGTTCCACATCGCCTCAAAAACCTTCTTGGCGATGTTGTTGGAAATCGTGTTATCGGCGATGCGCGCGATCAATCCACCGAGTTGAACCGCCGCGACCGGAGACTCGCCGATTCCCTTGTTCTCCTTGTTCAGGCGGGCAGCGAGATCGACGGCGACCCAGTTGGCACAGGTTTTGGCGCTCGGCTTCCCGGCCACCGCAACCGCCGCCTCGAAGTAGCGAGCCGCTTCGAGCGAGGCGGTCAGCGCGTTGGCGTCGTAAGCGGACAGCGCGTAGTCGCCGATAAAACGGTCACGCATGGCGACCGGCAGTTCCGGCATGGCGGCGCGGGTGCGTTCTACCCAGGCGCGATCAATAATCAGCGGCAGCAGGTCGGGGTCAGGAAAGTAACGGTAGTCGTGTGCGTCTTCCTTGCTGCGCATGGCCCGCGTTTCGCCGCACTCGGGGTCGAACAGCACCGTGGCTTGCTCAATGCGACCGCCGTCTTCCAGCGTGGCAATCTGCCATTGCACCTCATAGTCGATCGCCTGCTGCATGAAGCGGAAGGAGTTGAGGTTTTTGATCTCGCGGCGCGTACCGAATTCCTTTTGTCCGACCGGGCGCACCGATACGTTGGCGTCGCAGCGGAATGAGCCTTCCTGCATGTTGCCGTCGCAGATGCCAATCCAGCGCACCAGCGCGTGCAGCGCCTTGGCGTAGGCCACGGCTTCGGCCGACGAGCGCATGTCCGGCTCGGTGACGATTTCCAGCAGCGGCGTACCGGCCCGATTCAGGTCGATGCCCGATTTGCCCTGAAAATCCTCGTGCAAGGACTTGCCGGCGTCTTCTTCCAGGTGCGCGCGCGTCAGTTGTACAGTTTTTTCCTGCTCGCCGACCTGGATCGTCAGGTGGCCCCCGACAACCACCGGCAACTCAAACTGGCTGATCTGATAGCCCTTGGGCAGATCCGGGTAGAAGTAATTCTTGCGCGCAAAAACCGATTTTGCCGCGACCTCAGCGCCCACTGCCAAGCCAAACTGGATGGCGCATTCGACCGCGCCCCGGTTCAGTACCGGCAGCACGCCCGGTAAGGCTAGATCGACCGCGCACGCCTGACGGTTTGGTTCTGCGCCAAAGGCGGTCGATGCGCCGGAAAAAATTTTCGACTGAGTCGAGAGCTGCGCATGCGTCTCGATGCCGATGACTACTTCCCACTGTTTCATTATTGGGTACTCACTTGTCAAAAACAGCGGCCGTTTCGGGTGTCGACCAGAATCGGCCAAAGATAGCTGAAAGATTCACCACTGCATTGCACCTCGCAGCCATTGAAGGCCACGGTGACGCCTTTGTCCTGCTCCCACATTCGTACCAGACAATCGCCTGCCTTTTCGTTTAACAACACCGCCGGTAGCGTAGACGTCTGCCGAAAGTTTTTCAGATCGAAGCGGCAGGTGCCCCGTTTCAAAATGTTCACTTCGGCGCTGAAGCGCTGCACTTCGGCGTTCTTCACCAGCAGGTCAAGCTTGCCGTGGGTTCCAATCGCATCGCGGAAGGCGCACTTCGTTTGCACATTCAGCGCTTTCACCGGCATCGCCTTCAATTTGCGATTCGCCAGGTGCTTTAAGGGTTGCGACTCGATGCGCTCCACTTTAGGCTTGGTTTTTTTAACCGCTACCGCCGTTTCGGGCGGGACTTGCTCCAGAATCGGCTCCGCTGTTGGCTCGGACAACGGGGCCGATGTGCTACACGCGCCGATTAGGAGCAGTGACAATACCGCGCAGACTAGCCGCCAAGCGAATTTGTGCACGTCGGCCGAAGTTCTTTAGTCAAATCCCGTGGCCAACTGCAAATGCCAATCGGTAGCCTGCTGGTAACGATGGGCGACGTTGAGCAGGTTGGCCTCAGCAAAATAGTTGCCGATCAGTTGCAGCCCGGTCGGTAAGCCGCTGGCCAGACCGCAAGGAATCGACATGCCCGGTAAGCCGGCCAGATTGACCGCAATGGTGTAAATATCCGACAAATACATTTGTACCGGGTCGGCGGCTTTCTCGCCAATTTTGAAAGCTGTGCTCGGACTGGTCGGCCCGAGAATCACGTCGCAGCGTTCAAAAGCGGCGACAAAATCGTTGGCGATCAAGCGGCGAATACGTTGGGCCTGCAGGTAGTAAGCATCGTAGTAGCCATGCGAAAGCACATAGGCACCGATCAGGATACGGCGTTTGACCTCGGCACCGAATCCTTGGGCGCGGCTCTTGCTATACATGTCGTTGAGGTCGCTGTATTCCTCGGCGCGATAGCCGTAGCGCACGCCGTCGAAGCGCGACAGGTTCGAGCTGGCTTCGGCGGGGGCAATGACATAGTAGGCTGGCACCGAGAGTTTCATGTTCGGCAGGCTGATATCGACCGTTTCAGCTCCTAACTTGCGGTATTCACCGATGGCGGCTTCAACCCGTTGCATAACATCGGCAGCGCACCCTTCACCAAAAAATTCCTGCGGCAAGCCTATTTTCAGCCCGGCCAGCGGTTTGGCCCCGGCATCGGCATTCAGCTCGCGCGCGTAGTCCTCGGCGGGACGATCCAGACTGGTCGAGTCGCGCTGGTCAAAACCAGCCATCGTGTTCAGCAGCAGTGCGCAATCTTCGGCCGAACGACCCATGGGGCCGGCTTGGTCGAGCGACGAGGCAAACGCGATCATGCCGTAGCGCGAAACAACGCCATAGGTTGGCTTCAGGCCGCTCAGGTTACACAGCGCGGCAGGCTGGCGAATCGAGCCACCGGTATCGGTACCGGTCGCTGCCGGGGCCAGCCGGGCCGCCACCGCTGCCGCCGATCCACCGGAAGAGCCGCCGGGAACGCGATCAGTATCCCAAGGGTTTTTGACCGCACCAAAAAAGGAAGTCTCGTTCGACGAACCCATGGCGAATTCGTCCATGTTCGTTTTGCCGAGATTGACGGCGCCAGCCGCGTTGAAGCGTTCGATCACCGTTGCGTCGTAAGGACTGACGAAATTGCCGAGCATCTTCGAGCCGCAGGTGGTCAGCCAACCTTTGGCGCAAAAAATATCCTTCTGCGCTAGCGGGATGCCCGTCAGCGGACCGCCCGTACCGGCGGCCAGACGCTCGTCAGCGGCACGCGCTTGAGCCAGGCTACGCTCGGCGTCAATCGTGATGTAAGCATTGATTTGCGGGTTATGGTGGGCGATGCGGTCGAGATAGTGCTGGGTCAGTTCTACACTCGACATTTCTTTGGCGGCCAGCGCCTGCGCCAAGGCTTTGAGGCTGTGTTCCATCATTCGATTACCTTTGGCACCAGATAAAGACCGGCTTCGATTTCCGGCGCAACGGCCTGAAAAGCGTCACGCCGATCATCCTCGGTCACGCGGTCTTCGCGCAGGCGTTGCGCCAGATCCTGCGCGTGTGCCATTGGCTCGACGCCTTGTGTATCAACGGCTTGCATTTCTTCAATCAAGCTAAAAATACCGTTCAGATGAACGAGGGTGCTGTGCGCCTCGGCATCGCTAACCTCGATTCGGGCGAGATGCGCGATGCGGTGGACTTGTTCCAAGGTGAGCGACATGGCTGTGAAATCAGTAAGATGTTAGTTTGGACAGCCTTATAAGGTATCATAAATACTTTATCTGCCGCAGCCCCTACGGGGTTCTCACAGGTTTCTCACGGATTTTCCAGCATGTTCAGTTCTCTTCGCAGTTATTTTTCCAACGATCTCGCGATCGATCTTGGTACAGCTAATACCCTAATCTATGTGCGTGGCAAGGGCATCGTCCTTGATGAGCCTTCGGTGGTGGCCATTCGCACGGAAGGTGGCCCCAACGCCAAAAAGACCATCCAGGCCGTGGGCCGGGAGGCAAAAGAGATGCTTGGCAAAACGCCAGGCGCGCTTACCGTGATTCGTCCGATGAAAGACGGCGTGATCGCCGACTTTACCGTCACCGAGCAGATGCTCAAGCAGTTCATTAAAAAAGTTCACCACTCAAAGCTGTTGGCGCCCAGCCCGCGCATCATCATTTGTGTGCCTTCCGGGTCAACGCAGGTTGAACGCCGCGCTATCCGCGAATCGGCGATTGGCGCCGGGGCCAGCCAAGTATTTTTGATCGAAGAGCCAATGGCAGCAGCGATTGGGGCGGGCCTGCCTGTCGCCGAAGCAACCGGTTCGATGGTGGTCGATATTGGTGGCGGCACAACCGAGGTCGGTGTTATTTCGCTCGGTGGCATGGTCTACGCCGGCTCGGTACGCGTCGGGGGAGACAAGCTGGACGAAGCCATCGTCAATTACATCAGCCGCAATTATGGGATGTTGATCGGTGAAAACACCTCGGAAAACATCAAAAAAACCATAGGTTCCGCTTTCCCCGGTGCCGAAGTGCGCGAAATGGAAGTCTCCGGCATCAATAAGGCCGAAGGTATTCCGCGCAAGTTCACCATCTCGTCGAACGAAATCCTGGAAGCACTGACCGAGCCGCTTAATAACATCGTTTCGGCGGTCAAGTCGGCGCTCGAAAAGACACCGCCCGAACTCGGTGCCGATATTGCCGA
>CAXNNH010000138.1:0-5395 GCA_964203325.1 Burkholderiales bacterium
CGAAGCACAATATGCCCTCGCCGTCGCCTATGAACAAGGGCACGGCGTGCCGGAGAACCTCGCCAAATCTATACACTGGTATCGCCAAGCAGCTGACCGAGATCACTCCGATGCGCAACACAAGCTCGGGGCAATGTACGACAACGGTAGCGGAGTGCCCAAGGATGTCGAGAGGGCGGTGCACTGGTACAAAACGGCTGCGTCCAATGGGTACGCGGGCAGCAAAGCACTTCGCTCTCCAGCGCAAGCCCGCTAAACCCTCTGCGGATTTTGGTAAGGCACACGTCTCTCGGCTGACGTGCAGGCAGACATCCATCGCACCAATCCTAACGTGCTTCTGTTTCTAATCTTTTATTGAGAAGGTGATCCATGCGTTTTTTATTTCATTTGCTGGCCTTGATCCTCTTCGCCCCTTGTGTTTCCCATGCGAAGTCGATTGACCTTGTTTGTACCGATGGCACGGGGAATTCAGTCAGCTACGCTATCGATACGTCTCAAAATTCGGTACTCTCATTGGGGAAAGCGGCAAAAAACGTGGCGATAGAGGCGGGAAGCATCCGTTTTGTGCTCGATAGGGAGGACGGCGAATGGGTTCATTCCATTGACCGAACCACGGGGAAACTCACGGTTCTAAACCCAAAGAAGGAAATCATTCCTCACATTAAATGCGACAAGGTGAAGCAAAAATTCTGATCCACAGTGTCGAAAAAACAGCGTAAATAAGCACTTACGCAGGGTGCCTTGTTGGCATGTGACTAAAATACCGATGCGTACTCCGCCCGCCTCCGCTGGGTTTGTCTCTCCACCGTAGCTCGGTTTTTTACTCGACATCGCCCCTGAGTGAGCGGTTCCGTAGGTCGCAAAACCAATGTCGGATCGGCTGATAACCGCAAAAGCGATGGTTGAATTTAATGGCAAAAGCTGGACTTACGAATTTTTCCGTTTTCTGAGGTGACCCATGAAGAAAATTGTATTGATCATAGCAATACTTGGTTGTTTACCGTTATGGGCAGGGCCGGCTGCTTGGTACAAGTGGCACAGCCAAGAAAATCAATTTGATATTTGCTCCCAAACATCGCCCGGCGACGGTTGGGTCGCCGTGAAAGGCCCGTTCGAGGACGCCAATTGTAAAAAACTGGGCATTCCACACTAACGAATTCCAGTAGGGTTCGCCCCTCTTCAACACGTCTTTGCCCCGCATCCGCCTCAAGGCGTGCTCATAAATTCCAGAAGATCGCTGGAAAATCGCTCACGCTGCCATTGATGCGGGGAGTGGTCGGTGTTCTCATAGATACGGAGAATCGCTCCGGCAATTTGGCGGTGAACGTAATGGGCGGTCGTGCTGTGATAGTAGTTGCTTTCGCCTCCATAAATCAGAAGCGTGGGAATTGCGATGCGCGCTAGCGTCTCTCGATAATCCGCTTCCGTTAGACTCTGCCAGCAACGGATGAGCGGTAGCGGATCGAGCTTCTTTAAAATTGACCGTATCTTTTCAAAGCCTTGCGCCTTCTCTTCGTACTTCTCCCGCGCGCGTTTGTTGAGGCCGTAAGCACTGAGTGTCAATACAGATTCGGCAAAATCGCTTTTCAGTGCTTGGAGAAAAGAAGCGGCTCGTCGGTCGTTGAAATCCCCGTAGATACCATGCGGCCAGTGGTCGTCCGTCAGTAATTTGGGCGACTGATCGATAAAACAAACTTTGCTGAGACGATCACAACCATAGTCGTTGATATATTGCCAAAGCGTGAGTGCCCCCATCGAATGGCCCACTACGACCGTATCGCGCAAATCGAACCTCTCGATGAGATTCCGCAGATCCTGCGCCATCCGCTGTACGGTAGGTTCCGTTGGGTTCGTGGGGTGATGCCCTCCGTGTCCACGAGCATCGTAACGAAACACCCGATGGTGTACGGACAATTGATCCACAAAGGGGAGCCATTCCTGTCGACTGGATGTCCAGCCATGCAACAGGATGAGCGCTTGGCCCTCTCCCGATACCTGCAGATAAATTTTTTCGCCATCATCGGCCAGGAAATGTGTCATCAGTTTCAGCAAAAATTCGGAGGTTGGGGTTCTAAGCCCAAATCCACGAAATTTTCAGAATCCCAGTGAATCGACAGACGCTCCCCAATCAATCCCCGCCAGAATGGCCTCCAAGTCAATCGGTCGCCGTTTCTCACGGAACGCGTAGTGCCCAAGAAAATACAGGTGCTTCCATGCGGCCGGCCAAAAATGGAAATTTCCGAGCGTTATGGTCGCCCGGAAAACCTTGGCGTACGAATTTTTCCGTTTCGTGAGCTGACCCCATCATCAACTGATGATGGCTTAGTACAATATAACATATGGCAGATTTTATGCGCGCCAAGATCGTGGCCGGGACGGAATTGGGTTGACGGAATTTTCGGGGGGTCCGGCTTACACCCCCTTACCGAATAGAAACCACTACTCTAAATGCATCAAGTTTAGTTAGAATATGACGAAGCGAATCTAACGTCAGTCATTAATTGAAGCAGGCTCGGTCGACCAGTAGCATTGCCTTGCCAAGCACGACCTGCGCAATCGGCCCCCCTTCGCCATTGTACCAAGCTAATAAGGCGGATTTTTTCCCGCTCCCGCTCACCAACACTAACTGGTTTCGGCACGCACGCACGGTCTGGATATTCAAGCTGACCCTTTCGGCGGGTGGCTTTGGCGCGTCGTGCACCGCTAAAGTTAGCCCATCTTCAATCGAATATCCGGGAAAGAGGCTCGCCGTATGCCCGTCTTCGCCCATCCCGAGTATCACTAGATCGAAGGGGCATTTATCACATATCGTTTCAGCGTAGACGAGAGCCGCTTTCGTTGCCCCAAGCTCTGCGGGAATCGGGTAAATCTGCTCCTGCGGAATCGCCACGCGCGTGAGCCAGGCATCGTTTGCCATGCGCGAATTACGCTCGGGATGGTCGGCAGGCAAACAGCGTTCGTCGCCCCAGAAAATTTCCCACGCGATCCAATCCTGCTCCGTTTGAGCCAGCAATTCGTAGGCATGGCGCGGTGTTCTGCCACCGGCGAGTACCAGACGAAAAACATGACGTTGCCGAATGGACTCCTGAGCGGCTTCAGAAATCAACCGGCACGCCTCGACCGCAACGGCTTCTGCATCTTTCAGTATCCGGGTGTCGGCAGGCAACATCGGCGATGCGCGACTATTCGCCGCAACTTAAGGAGTGCCGCCATTCCCCAGCGGCTTGGCCAAAGAGGGTACTTGCTGCTTTCGGCCCCCAACTGCCCACAGGGTAATGCAATGGGGAGTGCTCATCCTCCGCCCAGCCTTGCATTACAGGATCGACGATGCTCCAGGCGGCTTTCACCTCGTCATAGCGAAGAAAGAGGGAACGGTCACCCTGGATCACGTCCAGCAACAGTTCTTCATAGGCGTCGGCCTTGCGTTCGCCGGGACTGCCGACCGAAGCGTCCATCGAGATCTGGCGCGTTCGCGTTTCCAGCCCTGGTACCTTGGCGGAAATCTCCAGTTTAACCACGTCGTCTGGCTGGATGCCAATGAGCAGCCAGTTGGGATGCGTTCCTGAAATTCCACTCCCCTGAAATAGTTGCATCGGCGGCTCCTTGAAACACACGGCAACCATGGAGCGCTTTTCCTTCAGGCGCTTACCGGTGCGCAGGTAGAAAGGCACGTCGCGCCAGCGCCAGTTATCGATATACAATTTCAGGGCAGCGTAAGTCTCGGTATGGCTACCCGCCGCGACGCCAGCTTCCTGCTGGTAACCGGCATACTGAGCACGTACCGCGTAGTTGTGCAGTTGCGAGACGTCGACCGGGCGTATTGATCTCAGAACCTTGACTTTCTCGTCGCGCAACGATTCCGCCTCCAGCGACACTGGCGGCTCCATTGCCAGCAGAGCCAGCACCTGCAAGAGATGGCTCTGAATCATGTCGCGCATCGCCCCTCCGCTGTGGTCGTAATAGCTGGCTCGCCCGTCGACACCCAGCGTTTCGGCATGCGTAATCTGGACGTGATCAATGGTGTGGCGGTTCCATAAGGGCTCTAGTATCAGGTTGGCGAAGCGCAAAACCAGCAAATTCTGCACCGACTCCTTGCCGACGTAGTGGTCGATGCGATAAATCTGCTGCTCACTCAAGTGGGATTCGAGTTCGTGCTGCAAGGTGCGTGCACTTTGCAGATCATGCCCGAAGGGTTTTTCGATCACCATGCGCCGCCAGCCGTTGCGCTCGTGTAGCAGGTCGGCACGCGCCAGACCTTCGGTTACCGGCACGTAAAGTTCGGGGCTGACGGAGAGGTAGAAGATCACATTGCTCGGGCATTCGCTGTGTCCTACCCAGGCACTGAGCCGCTCATAGAAAAGCGTGTCGTCCAGACTACCGAGCAGATAGTCGAGGCGCTGCAGGAAACTGTGCAGCGCTTGCGCCGGTATCGGCCCGACTTCTGCGGCTCGCTCCAGCAGCCGTTGGCGCACTTCGTCGCGCCACCCCTCTCGTTCATATGCGGTACGACCGCAGCCAAGGATCTTCACGTCGTCCGCCAAGTAGCCCATGCAATGGAGCTGGAAAAGAGCTGGCAGCAACTTGATCGTCGCCAGATTTCCAGTCGCGCCGAAAATTACGTAGGCGTGCGAAACGACCGCGCAGCTCATGACAAGCGCTCCTCGGCTCCGTCGCCCAGCCAGTGCGTATGAAAACGTTCCCTTTCGGCCCGGTCGACCCGTTGATAACCATGTGCGCCAAAATAATCGCGCTGCGCCTGTAGGATGTTCGCCGAACCGTTGGCACAGCGGTAGCCATCGTAATAGGACAATGCCGACGCTAACGCAGGAGCGGCGACCCCTTGCGCAACAGCCAAGATGACCGCCTTGCGCCAGCCCGGCTCCGCCTGTTTCATCTCGGCCGCGAAAAACGAGTCCTGCAGCAGGCTCAGCGGCACGGGCTCACGCGCAAAGCTAGTCTTAATGTCGGCCAGAAAGCGACTGCGAATGATGCAGCCGGCGCGCCAGAGCAAGGCAATCTCACCATACGGAAGATGCCAACCAAACTTTTCGGCACCTGCTTGCAACAAGGCGAAACCTTGCGCATAGGAAACCAGCTTGGAAGCATATAGTGCATCGCACAGGGCACCCAGATATTCTGCCCGTTGCGTGGTAGACAAGACTTTAGCCCGCCCGCCGATCAAAGCCGCCGCCGCCACACGTTCGTCCTTGCGTGCCGACAGCATGCGCGCATGCACGGCTTCGGCAATCAGCGTCAGCGGAACAGCATGTTCCAGCGCGTCTTGCGCCGTCCAGACGCCAGTGCCTTTTTGCCCGGCGCGGTCAAGTATTTTTTCGACCAGCGGGCTGCCGTCGCTGTCGGTGCGTAGCAGAATATGCCCAGTAATTTCGATCAG
>CAXNNH010000139.1:0-5352 GCA_964203325.1 Burkholderiales bacterium
AACGCCGACGACATTCTGCGCCGTGCCATTATTCAGGCACTGATGTGTCACTTCGAACTTTCGCTCGAATCAATTGAAATTGCACACCTGATTGATTTCAAGAAATACTTTGCTGCAGAAATAGCCGATCTACAGCAAATGGTGCAGGGTGGACTGGTGCGTATCGACGATAAATGGATCACTGTTCTTCCTCCTGGTCGTATGCTGGTGCGGGCGATTTCCATGGTATTCGACAAATATTTACGCGCTGATCGGCAGCGTACCCGCTATTCAAAAGTCATTTAAACGCCATTCAGTACCGACAAAAGAGCGGTGTTTAAGCGGGGGAGGCGTAAAATCGCAGCGTTATAGGCCACGCTTCTCTTCCTCTTTGAACCCCTTTTTTACACTTCGTGTCGATGCCTGAATCCAGCTACTTTTCCCTGTTGTTGGTTGGCCTACTTGGCGGCACCCACTGCATCGGCATGTGCGGCGGGATTGTCAGTGCCCTCTCAATGGGAGGGCAATCACGTTTTTCCCTGCACTTGGCCTACAACGCGGGGCGGATTGTCAGCTATGCGGTGGCCGGTGCTTTCGTGGGGGCCTTGGGTGGTTTGAGCCTGACGCTTTCCGGTCAATGGCCACTGCGCATTGGGCTTTATGTGGCGGCAAATCTGATGCTTGTCGCACTGGGATTTTATCTTCTTGGATTGACGCAGGTTTTGGCTTTTACGGAACGCCTGGGGCAGCATCTTTGGCGGCACTTGCAGCCACTGAGCCGGCGTTATTTGCCAGCGCACAACGTTGCACAGGCTTTTCCGCTTGGGTTACTGTGGGGTTGGCTACCCTGCGGTCTGGTTTATAGCGCACTGATCATGGCCTTGAGCAGTGGTTCGGCAGCCAAAGGGGCGAGCATAATGCTGGCTTTTGGAATCGGCACGCTACCCAATTTGTTGCTGGCCGGACTGCTGGCCGTGCGCCTGAGAGAGTATGCGTCCAATCTTTGGGTACGTCGCGTTGCTGGTTTTCTCGTCTTGGGTTTTGGCGTCTGGGGTCTGCTGGAGGTCGCTAACTGGGTAGCTCCGTTGTCTGCTCGTTTTACAGTGTATCTGACAGTTTTGAGAGGTTGATGTGTTCAAGGTAATGATGCCTGTGATGGCTCGGACAGTAGCAACCCAACGGCCACGAGCCAAGTGCTGCGCTGGGCCAATCATTGGGTGCTGCTGGTGAAATGACCGATTTCCCCCAAAAACCTGAGCACAATTCTGGCATCACGGGAAAGCGCCTCGACCTACCGATTAGCGGCATGACCTGTGCTGCATGTTCGGCGCGTATCGAAAAAGTGCTCAACCGCTTACCCGGCGTAGTGGCCAGCGTTAACCTCGCCGCTGAACGAGTACGTGTCGATCTCCGGGCTGACCTTTCTCCAGGCGACGAAACCTCAGCCCAGCAAATCGTCGCCTGCATTGAAAAAGCGGGTTTCGGCGTTCCCTTGCAGACCGTTGAATTGACTATTGAGGGAATGACCTGCGCCGCGTGTTCGACCCGCCTCGAAAAAGTGCTCAATCGGCTGCCGGGTGTTGAGGCGGCGGTCAATCTGGCGGCCGAGCGCGCGCGCATCCGTTATGTACCAGGTGTGGCCGATGCGGCACAAGTGATCGCTGCCATTGGCAAAGCCGGTTTTGCCGGGCGGGTGGCCGACGACCGTTCGCGCGAGGAAGAAAAAGCGAGGAAGCTGGCCGCCTATCGCGCCGAGTTGCGTCGTTTCTGGATCTCTGCGGTCTTGACCTTACCGCTGGTGGCGCAGATGTTCACCATGTTCGGTGGCACCGACTGGAGTGGGCACGCCCACGATGAACTGTTGCCGCGCTGGTTACAGTGGGCGCTGGCCACACCGGTACAGTTCTGGATCGGTTGGCGTTTTTACGACGGGGGATGGAAGGCGCTGCGAGGCGGCGGCGCCAACATGGATGTGTTGGTTGCCCTCGGCACCAGCATGGCTTATGCGTTTAGCCTGATCGTGACGGTCTTTGGTTTGACCGATCACCACGTCTACTTCGAAGCATCGGCCGCTGTCATTACGCTGGTTTTGCTCGGCAAGTTGCTCGAAGTGCGGGCCAAGGCCAAGACGACCGTCGCTATCGAGGCGCTACTTCGCCTGCAACCGAAAACGGCACGCGTCGAACGCAATGGACAACTGCTTGAACTCGACGCTGCGCTGTTGATCCCCGGCGACATCTTCATCGTGCGGCCGGGCGAGAGCTTGCCGGTCGACGGCGAGGTGCTTGAAGGGCAGTCGAACGTCAACGAGGCGATGCTGACCGGCGAAAGTATGCCGGTCGCCAAGCAGGCCGGCGACCGCGTATTTGCCGCGACCGCGAATGGCGAAGGCATGCTGCGTTGCCGGGCAACCGGTGTCGGCGAGCATACCTTGCTGGCCGGCATCATCCGCTTAGTGGCTGAGGCACAGGGTTCAAAAGCTCCGGTTCAACGACTGGCCGACCAAATCTCCGCCATTTTTGTGCCCGTGGTCTGCGCCATTGCCTTATGCACATTTGTCGGCTGGTGGATCTTCGGTGGAGTATTCAGTGAAGCCTTGGTCAATGCCGTGGCGGTATTGGTTATCGCCTGCCCGTGTGCGCTTGGCTTGGCCACGCCGACCGCGATCATGGTTGGCACCGGTCAGGGCGCCGGCGTCGGCATTCTGGTGAAAAATGCCGAGGCGCTCGAACGCGCCGAAAAAATCAGTGTACTGGCCGTCGACAAAACAGGGACATTGACGCGTGGCGAACCGCTGCTCACCGATTTGCTGCCGCTAGGCGCCGAGAGAGACGAAGCATTGGCGCTGGCGGCGGGTTTGGAGCAAGGCTCCGAACACCCACTGGCGCGCGCCATCCTGCATAGCGCGCAAGCGGCGGGCGTGGCGATTCCGGCGTTGAGCAACTTTTTGGCGATTCCGGGGCAGGGGGTTGAAGGCGAAATCGCCAAGCGCCGTTTGCGATTGGGCAATCCTGCCTGGTTTTCCGACCTAGTATTGCCCAACGAGCAGATTGCCGCCTGGCAGGCAGCCGGAAAAACGGTGGTCATTCTGGCCGAAGGCGAGCGTGCGCTAGCTCTGCTGGCCATCGCCGACCCGCTGCGCGAGACTTCACGCGCTGCCGTGCTGCGTTTCAAGGCCATGGGTATTCGTGTCGTCATGCTGACCGGTGACAACGCTGCCACCGCAGCAGCGATTGCCCTGGAGGCGGGGATCGACAATTTCCAGGCCGGTATCCTGCCTGGCGACAAGGCGGCAGCGGTCGAGGCACTAAAAAGTGAGGGAGGGCTGGTGGCCATGGTCGGCGATGGCATCAACGATGCGCCGGCGCTGGCTGCGGCCGACATCAGTTTTGCCATGGGCGCCGGTTCCGATGCCGCCATAGAAGCCGCAGATATGACCTTGGTACGCAGCGACCTGAATGGCGTTGTCGACGCCATACTTCTGTCGCGGGCGACCTTGGGTAAAATTCGCCAGAATCTATTTTTTGCCTTTATTTACAATGTACTGGGCATTCCGATGGCCGCGTTGGGCTTACTCAATCCGGTCATTGCCGGTGCAGCGATGGCCATGAGTTCGGTGTCAGTCGTCTCCAATTCGCTACTGCTCAGACGCTGGCGGCCAAAGCGTTAGGGAGACGCTGATTTATTCACTTTCAGATCGGAGATCAAGTATGGAAGAGATCGTTATTGGCGTGGGCGGCATGAGCTGCCAGGGATGTGTCAAAAACATAACGGGCGTGCTGCAAGCTTTGTCGGGGGTCGAGCGGGTCGATGTCTCGCTGGAAGCGGCGCAAGCCAAGATCGCCTTCGATCCGGCCACGGTCGGCGTTGCACAGTTCAAGGACGCCATCGAAAGCGCCGGCTTTGACGTCGTTTAATCGAAAGGGTCGGCAAAAAGCCTACAGTTTTGCCAGTGCCAAAATTCTCCTTTAGCCTTGGTTGCGAAAGATATGCCCAATAACAACATGGAAGTTAAGTTATCTCCAGCTCCCGATGCGCCGTCGGTGATGCCGATCCGACTCACCCAGTTATCGCACGGCGGCGGCTGCGGTTGCAAGATAGCCCCTGGCGTGCTTGAACAAGTGCTGGCCAAGACTGGCTCGGCGTTAGTTCCGCCACAACTATTGGTCGGCATCGAAACCAGCGACGACGCAGCGGTTTATCAGATCAACACCGAGCAGGCGATTGTCGCGACGACCGATTTTTTCATGCCCATTGTCGACGATCCTTTTGACTTTGGCCGAATCGCCGCAACCAATGCCATCTCCGACGTTTACGCCATGGGCGGCACGCCACTCTTTGCCCTGGCGATTGTCGGCATGCCGGTCAAGACGCTGTCGCTGGAGACGATCAAGTTGATCCTCGACGGCGGCGAATCGATCTGCGCCAAAGCGCGTATCCCGATTGCCGGTGGACACACCATCGATTCGGTTGAGCCGATTTATGGTCTGGTCGCCGTCGGTCTGGTGCATCCGGGCAACGTCAAGCGTAACGCGGGTGGCCGACCGGGGGATAAGCTGATTCTTGGCAAAGCACTCGGCGTCGGCATCTACAGCGCCGCCTTCAAGAAAGACCTGCTTTCGGCACACGACTACAGCACCCTGATCGCCAGCACCACCCAGCTCAACACGCCGGGGCCAGCATTGGCTTGTCTTGATGGTGTGCACGCGATGACCGACGTCACCGGCTTTGGGCTACTCGGTCACCTGCTGGAACTGTGCAAGGGATCCGGGCTGTCGGCACGGGTCGATTACGACACCCTGCCGTTGCTGCCCAACGTGCTCGATTACGCCGCGCAGGACTGCGTGACCGGTGCCTCGGGAAGAAACTGGGAAGGCTATGGTCAACACGTTGTGCTCGACTCACGCCTCGGTGTCGGCGAACGAGCACTGCTGACCGATCCGCAAACCAGCGGTGGGCTGTTGATTTCCTGCGCCCCCGAGGTCGTTACCGAAGTCCTCTCGATTTTCCTGCAGCAAGGATTCGATCACGCCGTGGTAATTGGAGAATTGTCTGAACTGTCGAAATCGTCCGGCGGAAAACCGCAGATCAAGGTGCGCTGAACAGCCCTTCTTTGCCCCTCAATAATTAGACTGCCTCCCCTAAGAGCCGCGCCAGTGCTTGATCTACAGAGTGCCTGCCCGGAGAGCCAGTAAACACGCCACTCTTCAGCTACCCAGCCTGTAGATCAAGCACTGGCGAGGCTTGTAGGGGAGGTGCCTGGCGGGAGTAGCTGAATCTTGCCTACACCGCTCGTCAATCGAACCCAGAACAGCCGCCCTCGAAAATAATGATTGCCTCGACCGTGGTCCGTCAAACGCAGTTTATTGGCGG
>CAXNNH010000140.1:0-5349 GCA_964203325.1 Burkholderiales bacterium
TAGCGGCAACCAGACGAACCCAGATCGTGCGACTGTTGAACCAAGCAAGCAGCGTACCCACGGCAATTTCCCCCACACTTTGTAGTAACGATGTCTTGCATTCGAGACACGAGCGAAAGTATCCAGTTTTCACGACAAATGGGCAAGAACTGCGTGATGCTTTTTGTGCGAACGGCTTCACCCAACTAAACGACTTTTGCCGCCTGCAACTCTGCTATTTCCCTTTCATTCAGGCCCACCTCGCGCAGAATTTCGGCACTGTGTTCGCCGGGTGAGGGCGCGCATCGTTCGACGTTAAACTGCCAGTCCGACAGTTTTATCGGCGGCGCATACTGGCGCGCTCCTAGTGCGCCCACACTCATGCCGCGCGCAACGAAGTGCGGGTGCGCCAAGGCTTCATCCACATCGAGAACCGGGGTGACGCAGCAATCGACCTGCGCGAACAAGTCGCTCCAGTAGGCTTGGCTCTTGTTGGCAAATAGCCGCTCCAGTTCGCCGCGCAGTTCCACCGCCTCTTGCCCCTGCGCACCCTGTCGGGACTTCCACTCGGGCCGTTGCAGCGTGTCGCAAAACAAGCACCAGAACTTCTTTTCCAGCGGTGCAACGGCCATGTAACGACCGTCGGCGGTCGCATAAACGCCATAGCCGGCATCACCTCCACTCAACAGGTCGTCGCCACGCGCGGGCACCGCGCCTTTGCTTTCCAGGGCGAAGAGTGGGAACAGGTTATGCGCCAATACCGCTTCGCTCATGGCCACGTCCACGAAGCGACCCTGGCCGCTGCGCTGCGCGTCGAACAGCGCCGCCAACATGCCCATCGCCGCGCTCAGTGCGCCACCCAGCAGATCGCCCATCTGCACATTGGGAATGGCCGGCTGGGCACCTTTCACGCCGATCTGATCGAGTACACCGGCCAAACCGATGTAGTTCAAGTCATGCCCCGCGCTCATGGCCAGCGGCCCGCTCTGGCCGTAACCGGTGATCGCGCAATAGACGATCTTCGGGTTGAGCGCACGAATTACTGCGTACCCGATGCCGAGTTTGTCGGTCACGCCGGGCCGGAAGCTTTCAAGAATAATGTCGGCCCGCTCTGCCAGGCGCAAAAAAACCGCACGCCCCTCGGCTTGCTTGAGGTCAAGCCGCAGACCACGCTTGTTACGATTGACCGCACGATAAAAAAGGCTAATGCCGTCGGGGCCATCGCCCATAGAACGGGCGTAATCGCCGGCCCCACAATCTTCGATCTTGATAACGTCGGCGCCCATGTCGGCCAGATGCAAGCTGGCCACCGGGCCGGGCAGCAGGCGACTCAGGTCGAGTACACGCACCCCTTTGAGCGGCCCGCCGCTCATGCGCGACAGAGGCCGGTCAGAGAGCGCAGCGCGGTGTGCTTGGCGAGGGTCAGGGTCAGGGTCAGGGTGAGTGTGAGCGCAAACATTCTGGCAAAACGGCACGGACGCATTTTCGGCTTTCAGTCAAACGTGCGGCTATCTTCGATCACCTTGCCGTCGTTCGGCAAAGTCCCCAGCGCACAGAAGGACACTTCGCCACGCAGCTTGGTGATGTCGCGAATGCTGGCGCTTACCGCCTCGCTAATGACCGCCGAGGTGCTTGCCGCTTCAGCCGTTTCGCAACACAAAGTCATGCGATCCTGCCCGTTCGGGTTGTCGACGACCAGACGCGCTCGCGCTATCTCGCCGTGCCGCGCAACAACCGCCGCGACCTGCGAGGGATGCACGAACATCCCTTTAACCTTGGTCGTTTGGTCGGCACGTCCCATCCAGCCCTTGATGCGCACATTGGTGCGACCACAGGGGCTGATGCCGGGCAGCACCGCCGAAAGATCGCCGGTAGCAAAGCGAATCAGCGGGTAGTCGGGGTTAAAGCCGGTGACGAGCACCTCACCGACCTCCCCTTCGGCCACGGGATCGCCGGTGCCGGGACGAACGATTTCGATCAACATTTCCTCTTCGACGACCAAGCCTTCCTCTGCGGCCGTTTCATAAGCGATAACGCCCAGATCGGCCGTCGCGTAGGCTTGACGCACGACGATGCCGCGCTCCAGAAACAGTTTGCGCAAAGTAGCCGGCAGTGCCTCGCCGGAAACTACCGCTTTGCGCAGCGAAGAAACGTCGACGCCCAGCGCATCGGCCTTCTCCAAAATGATGCGCAAGAAGGAAGGCGTGCCAACGTAAGCCGCCGGTTTCAGGTCGGCAATCGCTTGCACCTGCATCTCGGTTTGCCCAATACCGGCCGGAAAAACCGGACAGCCGAGCTTGTGTGCCGCCCCTTCAAGCATGAAACCGGCGGGGGTGAAATGGTAGGAAAACGTGTTGTGCACCAGATCGCCGGCGGTAAAACCAGCGGCAAACAACACGCGGCCAAAGCGCCACCAGTCTTGCCCACGGCCCTCTGGGTCGTAGATCGGGCCGGGCGAGGCAAAAACGCGCGACAGGCCGGCGAGTGGTGTCGCGGTCAGGCCGCCAAACGGCGGCGCAGATTTTTGCAAATTGATCAGATCGCTCTTGCGCGTCACCGGCAGCCTGGCCAGGGTAGCGCGCGAATGAATGCTGCCTGGCTCAATGTCGGCCAACAGCGTGCCAAAGTACGGCGACTTCTGCTGGGCATGGGCTACCTGACGCGGCAGACGGTTCATGAGGCTGGCTTCACGATCCGCAGGATCGCGAGTTTCGAGTGAATCGTAAAATTTCATGTCGCGTGTACCTTCCCTTATTGCTGCACTGCAAGATGCCGCAAGCGCGGCCCAATGACTAGGCAGCAAAATTGTATATTTGAGCCTCTATTTCGCGTGCACCGGCTGGAGACCCGCATGGATAAACGATCCACAGAGGGTGTGCCTGAAGAGTGGCGTAAACAGGGCCTCTCCGGGCAGACACCTTGGAGAACAAGCATGGGCGCGGCTTGCAGAGGAGGTGCCTTGGAAAAAACGTGGGTTTACGAGAGCCAGCGTTTGCGGCGGCGGTAATGTTTCACGTCGCGGAAACTCTTGCGTCCCGCCGTCGATAGCCCGAGATAAAACTCCTTGACGTCCTCGTTCGACGCCAACTCCTTGGCATCGCCTTCCATCACCACGCGACCGTTTTCGAGGATGTAGCCAAAATCGGCGTAGCGCAGGGCGACCATGGTGTTTTGCTCGGCGAGCAGGAAACTAACTTGTTCGCTGCTATTCAGGTCTTTGACGATCTCAAAAATTTCTTCGACGATTTGCGGTGCCAGTCCCATGGATGGCTCATCGAGCAGAATCATTTCTGGCTTGGCCATCAAGGCACGGCCAATCGCGCACATCTGCTGTTCGCCGCCCGAGGTGTAGCCGGCCTGCGTCATGCGCCGCTGCTTGAGGCGCGGAAAGTAGTGATAAACCTTTTCCAGACTCTGTTTCAGTTCGTTGCGCGAAATGTTGCGCGTGTAAGCACCGGTCAGCAGGTTTTCTTCCAAAGACAGGTGGGCAAAGCAATGCCGCCCTTCCATCACCTGAATAACGCCGCGTTTTACCAGATCGTTGGGCGTCAGTTGGTCGATGCGAATACCCTTGAAATCGACGTTGCCCTTGGTCACATCGCCGCGCTCGGCGTGCAGCAGGTTGGAAATGGTTTTCAGCGTCGTCGATTTGCCAGCGCCATTGGCACCGAGCAAGGCGACGATTTTGCCTTTGGGGACGTGTAGCGAAACGCCCTTCAGCACCAGAATTACGTGGTCGTAAATAACCTCGATGTTATTTACAGCGAGATAAGGTGCGTTCGAAGGCGCGTTCGCCGGAGCGTGATGTTCGGTAGTCGTCATGCCAGGTTTCCCGAAAAATGCCGGCGAAGGAGAAAACCTCCGCCGGCAGTAGGATTTGCGCGAACGGGATTAGCCTTCCTTGCTGCAATCGCGCGGAGTAATGTTCTTCTCCTTGGCGTACTTGGCAGCGGACTCTTCGATCATCGGGCGCACCATCTCGCGGTCGGCGTCGATCCAGTCGGAAACGGCTTTCCACTGCTTGCCGTCCCATTGCTGGTATTTGACCTTACCCGAGCCTTCGTGATCGGCACAAGTAATCTTCAGATCCGGCATGAAGCCTTCGGCCCCCAGTTCCTTCAGGCGCTTGGCGTCGATGGCCAGATGTTCCAGACCCCAGCGCATTTCCTCGCCCGACATCGGCTTCTTGCCAAACTTGGCCTGCGCGGTACGAATGGCTTCGACGGTAATAATGCCGTGCACCACACCCCGGTTGTAGTAGATCGAGCCGATACGCGACTTGTCTTCCATGTTGCCTTTGTTGGCCTTGTAGATCTTGTCCTGAATGGCCTTGACCACCGGGAAATTCTGCCCGGCGACGTTGAAACCGGCCGCCGTATAGCCTTTCGCCGCATCGCCGGCCGGAATGGTGTCTTCTTCGGCACCGGACCACCAGACGCCGACCATCTTTTCACGCGAGAAACCGGTCTTGGCGGCCGCTTTCAGCGCCGTTGGATTCATCACGCCCCAGCCCCAGAGAATGACCCAGTCCGGTTTTTCCTGACGAATCTTCAGCCACTGCGATTGCTGTTCGTTGCCCGGATGCGCCACGGCCAATGGAACGAAGGTAAAGCCATGTTTCTGCGACTGCTTCTCCAGAACGGCGAGTCCTTCCTTGCCGAAGGCCGAGTCGTGGTAAAGATAGGCGATTTTCTTGCCCTTCAGCTTGTCGAGTCCGCCTTCCTTGGAACCAATGTACTTGACCATCGTCGTCGCCTGGCTCCAGTAGGTGGTAATCATCGGGAAGACCCACGGGAAAACACTACCGTCAGCGGCGTCGGTGCGCCCGTAGCCGATGGTCACCATCGGGATCTTGTCGGCGGCCACCTTGTCGAGCACCGAGTAGGTGATACCGGTAGATAGCGGCTGGAACACCGTATTACCCGTGCTGCCTTTTTTCTTCATGCGCTCGTAGCATTCGACGCCACGCGCGTTGTTGTACTCGGTTTCGCATTCTTCCCACGTCAGCTTGACGCCATTGACGCCACCGTCGCGCTCGTTAATCAGCGACATGTAATCGATCCAGCCGCCGTAGATGCCGGAACCGCCCGCCGCATACGCGCCAACGCGGTAGCTCGGCAGGCCGATAAATTGCTCGTTGGCTTGCGCCAGGGCATCGGCGGCGAAACCGCTCAACAGTCCAGCAGCCATCAGGGTAGTGCTCAGGGTTTTGTTAATTTTCACAGTGTCTCCTCCAAGAGGTTGTTATGTCGCTACAGAAAAACGATTAATACGGACTCCAATGCAAACTCAGTGCGGGAACGGCCACAAGCGCAACTTTTCCTTGCCGATCTGCCATAGCCGCGCCAGACCGTGCGGTTCGACGATCAG
>CAXNNH010000141.1:0-5349 GCA_964203325.1 Burkholderiales bacterium
CGTTCTTCCCGAAGAGGATGTGCTTCGATTCCATTACCCCTGACCAGGTTGCCTTCGCTATGCACCGCCTCAATCACCGTCCCAGAAAATGCCTCGGCTTCAAAACACCTCACGAAGTCTTCATGAACCAGTTACACTCGCGTCATAACCCTGTTGCACTTCAGAGTTGAATCTGCACAGTGTAGATTGCCTATTGGCGCGGCTTCCAGCGGTAACGTCCGCCGCTTGCCCTTCTCGTTTATCCCCTGATGTTACGCAGCCGTCGGAGCCAGGCGCAATGCACCGGAGCGTATCTTCTCCAGCAACTCACTCCCTGGGATCGGTCGACCGTAGTAGTAGCCCTGAAATACCTGGCAACCTGCGTCTGCGAGAAATTCAGCCTGTGCCTTTGTTTCAACGCCTTCGGCCAACACTTCCATGTTCAAATTCACACCAAGCGCAATGATGGTGCGAGCAATCGCCTGGTCACTCTGGTCGTCGGGCAGACCTCTCACGAAAGCGCGGTCGATTTTCAGGCGATCGAGTGGAAAAATCTTCAGATACGCCAGTGACGAGTAACCCGTACCAAAGTCATCCAGCGCCACGCGCACTCCCATCGCCTGCAGTCCGCGCATGACATCGGCCGCCCCTTCCGGGTCGCTAATCAACAGCCCCTCGGTCACTTCCAGCTCCAGCAGACGGCGCGGCAGCTTGCTCTCGTCGAGCGCCAGTTGCACGTCTACCAGTAAATCCTCTTTGCGGAACTGGCGGGCGGACAGGTTGACCGCCACTGGCACATCGCGTCCGAGCGCCACCCGCCAGCGCTGCGCCTCGTAGCAGGCGCTACGCATGACCCATTTACCGATAGGGATGATCAGCCCGGTTTCCTCGGCAACCGGGATAAACTGCACCGGCGATACCGGACCTAACTCGGGATTGTTCCAGCGTACCAGTGCTTCGACGCCCAGCAGATAACCACTCTTCGCATCGACCTGCGGCTGATAATGAACGCTTAACTCCTCGCGCTCCAGTGCCAGGCGCAGCATGCGCTCCATCGCCAAAAGCCGCGCACCTTCGAGATTCATATCCGCCGAATAGAATTTATAGCAAGCCCGCCCCTCCTCTTTGGCACGATACATCGCCGCTTCGGCGTTCCTTTGCAGCGATCCGGCATCCTTGCCGTCAGCGGGATAAAATACAACGCCGATGCTGATCGACACATTCAATTGATGCTCATCGACATCGATTGGCGTCAGAAAAGCCGCCAGCAGCTTCTCGCAAACGTTACCGACATCCTGTGCCGATTCGATTTCTTCAATAACGATGGAGAAGCGATCACCACCAGGTCGGGCCGCCGCATCCTGCCGACGCAAGGAGCGCCGGATACGTTCTGCGGCTTCGACTAGCACGCGGTCGCCGACTGCATGACTGAGCGAGTCGTTAACCAACTTAAAACGATCCAGTCCCAGCTCAAGAAGCGCGAATTTGCGCTCCAATTGTCGTCCCGGTTGAGAGTCGAAGTTGCTTTGAACGCTGCGCGCATTGGCAATCGCCCGATCCATGGCCGAAATCCAGGCATCGCGA
Organism: Burkholderiales bacterium; assembly: GCA_964203325.1. Taxonomy (GTDB): domain Bacteria; phylum Pseudomonadota; class Gammaproteobacteria; order Burkholderiales; family Rhodocyclaceae; genus JACQYA01. The sequence goes on from CAXNNH010000141.1 coordinate 1,564, forward strand.
CTGAGCAGGCCGGTTAACGGATCGAAGGTGCGCAATTGTTCAAGCAAGGCTTCGGTACGTTTGTGCTGGCTAAGATCGACCACCATTGCAATGTAATTCGTCGTCGCCCCTTGTGCGTCCTTGAGCGTCGAGATGGAAAGCAACGCCGGATAAATATCCCCATTCTTGCGCCGGTTCCAGACCTCCCCTTCCCAACTGCCATCGGCCAGCAACTTGTGCCACATAGCCGCATAAAACGCGGCGCCGTGCCGCCCGGAATTCAACAGACGTACGTGCGCACCTAGCGCCTCTTCGCGTTCGTAGCCGGTCATCCGCGTCAGGGCGGCGTTGACTTCGATAATCATCAACTGCGCATCGACAATAACAATGGAATCAACGCTGTTGCTAAAGACGGCCGATGCCAGATCCAGCTTCTCCTCGGCCACCTTGCTACTGCGTCGCAATTGCAGCAGCAAAACACCTGCCAACATGAAAACAACGAGCAATGAAAAACCATGCACGATCAAACCGCGCACCGCACGCGCCTCGACTTCCTGTGCGCTACGACGGACGGAAAGGCTAATCACGTCCTCCAGCGATTTCATGGCATCGATTTTTTCCGAGGACAAGGCAAACCAGCGTTCGGCACTCGGCAGGGCCAGATTGGGCGAGGCGGCGGTATAAGCGCCATGCCCGGCCGCCACAACGCGTCGTCGGATCGACTCTGCTTCGGCCATAAAAGGTTGCTCGATCAGTGACTGTAGCTCGGCCTTGGCATCCGCTTCGGCAAACTGATCGAAGCGCTGCAAGTGCGTTTCTTCAATGGCTCGAATCCGATGATAAGTGGCCATGCGGGAAAAATAAGCAAAGTCTCCCGACGACAGCAGCGCCGTGAGCAAAGCCCGTTCCTGGCCGGCCATCTCTTTTGCCTGCAAAAAAGCCATGAATGCCAGTTGGGAGCGCAACATGCCGTCGTTGGTCACCAGCTTGTCCCCCATTAGATCAAAAAGACCGGAAACCATGGCCGTGTAGTGCTCAACCACGACATCGCGCGACAAGGTCAATGCGCGGACTTGCTGCCGTAAAGCCGGAAGCTCGGTCAATTTTGCCAGCAGCGGACGGAGCGCTTCAGCCAGGTCGCCGGATTGCACGCTTTCCAGCACCATCAAGGCCTCATCGGACTGGTGGCTTTGTGTCTCCAGCGCACTCGCAAAACTCAAGCCATATGAAGCGACATAACCATTCGATAGACCGCGTTCCTTTTGCAATTCGTGCACCAAAAGACTGATGTTGGCACTCGTCTCTACCCAGTCGCGCACCATTCTGGCCTGCTCCCGGTCGGCTACTTTTTCCTGCATGCTACGCACCGCAAAAAAGGACCAGGCCAGAAAAAACGCCGCCAGCAACCAAAACGAGTGATGCATGAGCAGCCGATAGGTGCCGGTGTAGGTATTTACTGACATGAATGTAAGAGTCTTCCGACGATAGTGCCGCGCATTATAATTCCACGTCTAAATTTCAGAAGCTGCCTGATTTCGTGCCTATTCGTGGCAAGGAATGCGAAACGAGGATTTCATCCAGGCGAAATGTGCAACAATTTCTCAAAATAATTTTTCACAAGGTCGCCAAAAAATGCGTTTAACCTGGAATTCAAACTTGGAAACCGGCGTTCGCCAGATCGACTTGCAGCACCAGGAGCTGATCGAAATGATCAACGAGCTGGAAGTCGCCTACCTGAATGGCCAGGACGACAACGCACTGGTCCGGCTGTTGCCGCGCCTGACCAGTTATGTCGTATTCCACTTTGGCACCGAGGAAGGCATGGTCCACAAATTCGCGGCCGGCACTCTGCACACGGAACACCATTTAAACGAGCACCGAAAATTCACCCGGAAAATTACCGATATGAAGGAAATACCCGGTATGGACAAGCATCAGGCGCTAGCCGATTTGGTTGACTATTTGAAAACCTGGCTCCTCGAACACATCATGAAAACCGACAAAGAACTCGGCAAGCTGATCCAAGCGCGCAGAAATCCTTAAAGCACCATTAAGCCGTGCATCGTGCCCCAACGATTCAAACACCGTTCGCCCAGCCGCCCCTCACTACCCGCAATGCGGTAAAATTCGCCGATGCTCTATCCACTGATCCGAAAATTCTTCTTCGCACTCGACGCAGAAACCGCCCACGGCGTGGGCATGACTGGCGTCGATTTTCTAAATTCGGCAGGGATCGCCTGCTTGCTCGCCAAACCGGTGCCGCCCGACCCGGTCGAAATCATGGGACTGAAGTTTCCCAATCCGGTGGGGATAGCCGCTGGGCTGGACAAAAACGGCGATCACATTGACGCTTTAGCGTCCCTGGGGTTTGGCTTCATCGAAATTGGCACCACTACGCCGCGTGCGCAGCCAGGGAACCCACGGCCGCGACTGTTCCGCATTCCGGAAAAACAGGCGATCATCAACCGCATGGGGTTCAATAATGAGGGCGTCGAGAAACTGCTCGCCAATGTTGCCGCCGCACAATTCCCGAAACGCGGCGGCATACTCGGCATCAACATTGGCAAGAATTTCGATACGCCGATTGAGAAAGCGGCCGACGATTATCTGATCTGCCTGGATCGTGTCTACAACGCCGCCAGCTACGTCGCCATCAACATCTCCAGCCCAAATACCAAAAATCTGCGCGAACTACAAAAAGACGATGCGCTTGACGCCCTGCTGGGCAGCCTGAAGAGCGCGCAGGCAAAACTGGCCGAGCGTCACGGAAAATACGTGCCGCTGGCGCTGAAGATCGCCCCCGATCTGGAAGATGCGCAGATCCAGGCTATTGCCGATCTGCTGCGCCAGCACCGTATGGATGGCGTGATCGCCACCAACACGACGCTATCGCGCGCTGGTGTCGAAGGCTTGCCCAATGCCGAACAGACCGGCGGCCTCTCGGGAGCACCGGTTTTTGAGCGATCGACAGCGGTGTTGAAAAAATTAGCGACGGCGCTGACCGGCGAAATACCGATTATCGGTGTCGGCGGCATCATGAACGGCCACGATGCGGCCGCCAAAATCGAGGCGGGGGCGAGTCTGGTGCAGTTCTATTCCGGATTTATCTATCGCGGCCCGGAACTGGTCGGCGAGGCCGCCGCCGCCATCGCCAAACTACGAGTCTCCCCCCAGCCCTAAAACACCGATTGCCGGTCAACCGGCAAACCTCTACTCACAACGTGGTTGAACGCTCTTTCTCGAAACACGATAATCGTAGCGTTCTCAATTTCAGCCCATCATGATCCATTATCTGTTTATCGTTATCGGCGCCGTTCTGGTCAACAACGTGGTGCTGGTGAAGATACTGGGCCTCTGCCCTTTCATGGGCGTTTCCAAGAAACTGGAGACGGCTTTTGGCATGGGGGCGGCCACCACCTTCGTGCTTACCCTGGCCACCGGCGCCAGCTATGTGATCGACCACTGGCTGTTACTGCCCTTCGGTCTGGAATATCTGCGCACGCTATCCTTCATCGTGACCATCGCCGCCATCGTTCAACTGACGGAAACGGTAATCCAGAAAACCAGCCCGGTTCTACACCAAGTACTCGGCATTTATCTGCCTCTGATTACCACCAACTGCGCGGTGCTCGGCGTGCCGCTGCTGAACATCTCGAACAAATACAACTTCGTTGAATCGCTCGTGTTCGGCGCGGGCAGTGCTATCGGTTTTTCTCTGGTTCTGGTGCTTTTTGCCGGCATTCGTGAGCGCGTCGAAGGTGCCGACGTACCGATTCACTTCAAGGGCACCGCCATCGCCATGGTCAC
>CAXNNH010000142.1:0-5336 GCA_964203325.1 Burkholderiales bacterium
AATCGCTGGCGTACTATCCGTAGCCACATCCTTGAACGCCCGTTGGCCGCTGCGATGCGCTTCGTGCTGCGGCATCCGGCTTTGAGTCATCGTCTTAATCAGCGTTTGATGCGCTATCCGGCCCTTTATCAGCCGCTGCTTGGGGTTGCTCGTCGCTACGGGGTGATGTCAACGCCGCGTAACAATGTTGCTTTTGCGTCGGCGAGGAGCCGTTTTGACTGCGTTGATCAATCAAACATGACGCCTCGCGCTCGCCTGATTTACCACGATTTAAAAGCAGCGATAGAAAGCAGGCGTCTGGGGACTGGCTGATGGCGATTGCCAATCAATGACCAAAGCTTAAGGTGTAGGTCTTTGTGCTCGTTTGGGCGTCGATCCTGCGTTTGCATCAACGCTTGGGGTATACGCACCGTTTACATGCCGCATTGTGCAGAGCCGATGTGCGGTAAAGGTATAAGGACAGGGGTTAGCGCTGCTAATCCGATCAATCAGGCGATCAAGACTGGCCGTTATCTATGTAACGAGATTGGGCGATGATGGGCTTGCGCACAAAAAACAACACCTCATTGCCCTTCGATACGTTTCTGGATGAGCGAATTAAAGCGATAATCGTTACAAATTAGGTAGATAGGTAGAATAAAGCCCGCGTATGAAATCCACGAAAAAACAAATCACCGACGCCAAGCTTGCTCCGCGCGCCCAATACACTCCCGACGCCGGCCAGAGATGCGCTAATTGCAAGGCGATGATCGAGTGCTGCCAACCAAGAGAGAACGGCTGATGCGTATTGTTCTGGATCTGCAAGGTGCGCAAACCGAAAACCGCTTTCGTGGTATCGGTCGGTATACCTTGTCGCTTGCCCATGCCATCGTGCGCAACCGGGGCGAGCACGAGATATTTTTAGCCTTGAGTGGCCTTTTACCCGAGACTATCGCACCGATCCGTCAAGCTTTTGAGGGATCTCTGCCACAGGAGAATATTCGTGTCTGGTATGCCCCCGGCCCGGTGCGTGAATGCGACCCCGGCAACGCTTGGCGCCGCCAAGCCGCCGAGTGCATCCGAGAGGCGTTTCTTGCGGGTCTGCGACCGGATATTGTGCATGTGTCGAGCCTCTTCGAGGGTTATGTCGATGATGCGGTGACTAGCATCGGCTCCTTCGCTCCAAGTATTCCAACGGTTGTTACCTTCTACGACCTGATTCCGCTACTTAACCCCGAACTCTATCTCGATTCTAAACCGAGGCGTGCACGGTATTACCATCGCAAAATTGAGCATCTAAAACGCGCCAAGCAATGGCTCGCTATTTCAGAATCGGTCACCGGGGAAGGACGCCACGCGCTGGGGCTTCCGTCTGACGCGCTCGTCACTATTTCGGCCGCTTGCGATGCAGTTTTTCAAAAACAGACGATTCCAGAAGAAAAAAGGGCAAAAATTCTGAGGCGATTCGGGATTGATCAACCCTTTATCTTGTATTCCGGCTGTGCCGATGCTCGCAAGAACCTTAGCCGCTTGATACGTGCCTATGCACAGCTCCCGAAGCCGTTGCTGGATGGATTCCAATTGGTAATGGCCGGAAAAATATCCGAAAGTGAACAAAGCGAATTAGGACGCACCGCAACATCCGCCGGGGTTGGCCAAGATCAACTGCTCTTTACCGGCTATATCCCCGATAAAGAACTGGCCATTCTCTATAACCTGTGCACGACCTTCGTGCTCCCATCCTTGCACGAGGGCTTCGGCCTGCCCGCGCTCGAAGCAATGTCCTGCGGTGCGGCAGTTATTGCTGCCAATACGACCAGTATGCCAGATGTCGTTGGTTGCCAAGAGGCGTTGTTCGACCCTTATGACGAAAAAGCCATTTGTGATAAATTGGCCCAAGTGCTTGAGGATGATGTTTTTAGGAGCAGATTAGCCACGCATGGTTTGGAACAAGTACGGAATTTTTCCTGGGATCAAACCGCACAACGCGCCATTGCGGCATTTGAGCAGCTTCATGCGGGTAAAGCATTGCTTGACTCTTTAAACCTCGCACCTACGCATCGTCCGAGATTAGCCTTCGTTTCGCCATTACCCCCTGAGCATACTGGGATTGCCGACTATAGTTCCGAATTGTTGCCCGAACTGGCCAAGTACTACGACATTGAGGTCGTCGTGGCTCAAGATCGTGTCGTCGATACCTGGGTGCAGGCCAACGGCCCCGTCCGTGATACGCAATGGCTGAGGGATAATGCGCGGAAAATAGATCGAGTGCTTTATCAACTGGGCAATTCACCGTTTCACCAGTGCATGCTTACGCTGCAGGAAGAGGTGCCTGGCGTGGTAGTGCTGCATGATTTTTTCCTGAGTGGTCTGCTGGCTTACCAGGAAGAAATGGGGTTTGTTCAACATTTATGGGTGCAAGCGCTTTATCACGCCCATGGCTACTCTGCCGTGCGGGAGCGCTATCACGCTAAAAACTTGACGGATGTAAAGATGAAATATCCGGTCAATTTGGAGGTTTTGCAGCTCGCGCAAGGTGTCATTGTGCACTCTGAGTATTCGCGCCGGTTGGCCAGCGAGTGGTACGGGAAGGATTATGCGGCTGATTGGACGTTAATACCTCTCTTGCGGACACCCAGCGCCGAGCTTGATCGTGGGCAGTGTCGCGCAACGCTGGGCTTGAGAACGGATGATTTTGTGGTGTGCAGCTTCGGCTTTCTGAATCCGACCAAACTTAACCATCGCCTGCTGCATGCCTGGTTACACTCCTCTTTGTCGAAGAATGATAAATGCATACTTGTGTTCGTGGGCGATCACAAAAACGAGTATGGCTTCCAATTAATAGAGGCCATTCGCGCCAGCGGTCTGCGCAAGCGCGTTCGTATTACCGGTTGGGCCGATATGCCTCTATTCAGGAACTACCTCGCAGCGGCGGATATAGCCGTCCAACTCCGAACTCTTTCGCGCGGAGAGACCTCCGCTGCGGTGCTCGATTGTATGAACCATGCCTTGCCAACCATTGTTAACGCTAACGGATCAATGGCCGATCTGCCGTCCGATGCGGTATGGATGTTGCCCGATGCCTTTGAAGACGGCGCGCTGATCGAGGCTCTGGAGGTTTTGTGGCAAAGCGCTGAGCGACGACTTTCACTCGGTCGGCGGGCGCAAGAAGTTATTCTGACCCACCATTCACCCCAAGCCTGCGCCGCGCAATATAGGAATGCAATCGAGCTGTTTCATACTCGCTCACAAAGCGACGTCCGCTCATTGGTTAAGACTATTGCCCATCTCGATGACTATTGCCCAACAGAGGGTGAGTGCCGAGCTCTTGCACAAGCTATCGCGCAATCGCTGCCCGCAAAGCAACCCGCAAAACAGCTTTTGCTCGATATTTCTGCCACTTGCAGAACCGATCTGAAAACCGGCATCGAGCGTGTGGTACGCGCACTGCTGATGGCTCTGCTCGATTCGCCACCGGTGGGGTTTCGCGTGGAGCCGGTCTATTTGGCCGAAGAAGGCGGCGTCTGGCAGTACAGATACGCCCGAGGCTATACGTTAGGCTTGCTTGAATGTCCGCCAGATGTGCTGTTCGATGAAGTGGTTGAAGCTCGCAACGGGGATGTCCTGCTGGGATTGGATCTGTCCGGCAGGATGTTGATCGAGGCGTCGGCAGCGGGATTATTTACCCGTTACCAAAATGAGGGGCTGACCCTCTATTTCATGGTTCATGATTTGTTGCCGTTACAAATGCCCGAGTTTTTTCCACCGGGAGCCGATGATGTTCATAGGGAGTGGCTGCAAGCCGTTGCACGGTTTGACGGTGCGATATGTGTTTCAAAAACCGTGGCCGACGATCTTGCGGATTGGATTACAACCGACAGCCCTCAACCAAAGCGTACTTTTAGGATCGGTTGGTCCCATCACGGGGCCGATGTTGAAAATTCTTCGCCTACGCGCGGCTTGCCTGATGATGCGGCGCAAATTCTGGCGAAAATCGGTGCTCGACCCAGCTTTTTGATGGTTGGAACCCTTGAACCCCGCAAGGGCTATCTGCAATCCCTGGGGGCTTTTACGCAGCTATGGGAAAAAGGTGTGGACATCAACTTGGTCATTGTTGGCAAGGAGGGATGGAAGGGCTTGCCAGAAGATAGGCGCAGCACCCTCCCCAAAATCATCAATGATCTGCGCACTCACCCCGAACTCAATAAACGTCTTTTTTGGCTGGACGGCATCAGCGACGAATACCTAGGAAAAGTCTATGCGAGCAGTGCATGTCTTATCTTCGCTAGTGAAGGTGAAGGATTTGGCCTGCCGCTTATTGAGGCTGCACAACACAAATTACCGATCATTGCGCGGGATATTCCGGTGTTCCGTGAGGTAGCAAGAGAGCATGCTTTCTATTTTGAAGGGATGGAAACAGACGATCTTGCCGCTGCGTTGCAAACATGGTTAAAACTACACCAACAGGCCAATCATCAAAAGTCCGATGCCATGCCTTGGCTAACCTGGCAGGAAAGCTCACGTCAATTATTGAATGTGCTGCTCGATCACTAAAAAGTAAAAAGTCATAAATCCATTTTTTGGGGCTGCGCTGATCGGGGTTGTATCCACCCCTGCCCTGAGAGCCAATAAAGACGCCACTCTTCAGCCTATCACCTTGTAGATCGTTTATCCATGCGGGTCTTCAGCCTATCCTCTCGTAGATCGTTTATCCATGCGGATCTCCAGCGGGGTGGATAGGCGATGCGCCACAGGATGACCGAAACTTTGACCAAATCTGAAAGAATAAAATTGTGAATCTAATACCCACCATCTTGTGCGGCGGCGCCGGTTCCCGCCTGTGGCCAGTTTCCCGCGAGTTGCATCCGAAGCCGTTTATTCGCTTGGCGGATGGGCAGAGCCTGTTGCAGAAGGCTTGGTTGCGCGGTGCGTTGCTGCCAAATGTGACGGAAATTTTGACGGTGACCAATCGAGAGCTGTTCTTCAAAACGGAGGATGAGTACCGGGAAGCGGCCAGTAAGAATGGCCAGAAGGTGGCCAATAGCTTCGTGCTCGAACCTTTTGGCCGCAATACGGCGCCGGCGATTGCTGCTGCGGCGCTGCAGGTGGCGTCTGCTCATGGCGAGGATGCGCTTTTGCTGGTGCTGGCGGCGGATCATTTGATTGCCGATCAGGCGGCTTTTGCGGCGGCGGTCGAACAGGCGTGCCAACTGGCGGCCCAAGGCCAGTTAGTGACGTTCGGGATTGAACCCGATGCACCGGAAACCGGTTACGGCTACATTGAGGCGGAGGGGCATACGGTGCTGGGTTTTGTCGAGAAACCCAGCCTTGAGAAGGCGCGGGAGTATCTAGCGACC
>CAXNNH010000143.1:0-5332 GCA_964203325.1 Burkholderiales bacterium
AGCCGGGTTTTGGCAATGTTCAGGGCGACGCGTGAAGTGTCGGTGGTGATCCAGCGACGGCCCCATTGCTCGGCGACGTGGGCCGTCGTACCCGATCCGCAAGTTGGATCGAGCACGAGATCGCCGGGGTCAGAGGAAAGCAATATGCAGCGCTCCACCAAGGCGGTCGAGCTTTGCACCACATAAACCTTTGGGTCGGAACGGCTTTGTACCGCACCGCTGATGTCCGACCACAGGTTATTCATTGGCGTGAAGCCAAAATCGTCTTTGAAACGGCGATAGCTTAGTTTTCCGTTTGAGGTTATGTGCAGCCGTCCCGTTTCTGCCAGCTTTTCAAGGCCGGCAAGCGTAGTCTTGAAGGTGCCATTTCCGGGGGTGAAACGTTTGCCCTGCCAAAGAAACTCTTTGACATCACCGGCACCTGCTGCACGAGAACTAGTGAGATTGTCGAGGCGAAATAGCTTGCCTCCTTCGAGCTGTTTGCTATTGCCTAGCCGTTCTTCCGAAGTAGCAGCTCGGTAAGTGCCATCAACCAACATCATTTGATCGTACCGGCTGTCAGAGTCATCGCTGCGCGGGCTATAGAGCGTCCGGCTCTTTACAACCTCGCGGTTGCGGGCATACCAAAGCAGGTAGTCGCAAGTGGCACCAAGCAGGGTGCTGCCATCGCTGGTGGTTTTGCGAACAGTGATGAAGGCGCAGAAATTCCCACTCCCAAACACCTCGTCCATCACACAGCGCACCAGATGCACGTTTTCATCTGAAATCTGCACGAAGCACGAACCACTTTCGGTCAATAATTCTTTCGCCACCAGCAGGCGGTCGCGCAGGTAGCTCAGGTAGGAGTGGATGCCGAGTTCCCAGGTGTCGCGAAACGCCTTGATGACTTCCGGTTCGCCGGACAGGCTGGCGTCGTCGCCGTCCTTGACATTGCGGTCGCCCAGTTTGATTTGCCAGTTGGAGTTGTATTTTATGCCGTAGGGCGGGTCGATGTAGATCGTCTGCACTTGGCCTTTCATGCCTTCGCGTTCGAGCAAGCTGCCCATCACCAGCAGGCTGTCGCCCTGGATCAGCCGGTTGGCCCATTTGTCGGCATGTTTGTAGTAGCTCTGTGGCTTGTCGAGTTCGTCGACGTCCTTGTAGTTGGCGAAGAGTTCGTCGACGAACATGTCGTCCTGGTGGGTGGCCTCACGCTTTAAAGTGTACAGGCGCTGGATCAGCTTTTCCGGGGCTATGTGTTCGGTGCGGTAGAGCGAGCGGATGTCGAGTTCGAGGTCGCGCTGGTCGTCGCCTTCACCGTACTTGTGCATCCAGTACAGTTCCGGGTCCAGGCCGCGCGTGGTGACGGGGTTGAGCGGCAGCTCGGCGCGGCTGGGTTCGCTGTTTTCGTAGCCGGCTTCTTCCTGACTCGGAATGCGTGTGCGTTCAGCCTTGCGGTGCTTGAGGCTGTCGATCTTTTTGTCGGTCATGGCGTTTCCTTAGCGGCAGCCGAGGGCGGCGCACATGTGTTGGCGCGCTTTTTCGAGTAATCCGGGCTTGACGCTGCCGAATCGCTGACTGACGGCTTGGGCGTTGACCGGTATCACCTTGTCGGCGCGGATGAAGCTGGCTTTGCTCAGGCGTCCGGTCGCCAGTTCGTTGATTGGCAGGGGCAAGGTGTTGGGGTGGTGGCCTGCGCTGCTGATCGTTAATGCCAGAAAATCGGCGCGGGCATCGGGCGTGGAAACGATAAGTACGGGGCGTTTTTTGCCGCCTTCGCCATCGGCAAAGGGCATGTAGATTTCGATAATGTCGCCCGCTTCAAAGCGGTTCGAAGAGGAATTCGTCATCGTCTGTCCAAAGGGTGTCGGCTACCGAGGCTATGTAGTGAAGGATGTCGCTATTGAGCGCGGTGTTATCCACCTCGGCGGCGATGCGGTCGATGACCGATTCAAGCTCCGGTTTGATGTTGTCGATGTCGGTGATTTCGGCGAAATACCAGCGTGACAGTCCAAGTTTGCGGCGCGCGTTATTGACGGCCGGCAACCAGCGTTCATTAACGGCCCAGCGTTTGAGTTCTTTGTCCTTGTTGAAACCGGTGATTTCGAGGATGAGGTGGGCGGTATTGCCGTCCGGGGTGTTGAGGCGCACCAGGTAGTCGGGCAGGTAGTCACGTTCTTTTCCGTGACTGATGTAGGGAATATGGAAGCCGAGGAAGGCGTTCTTGACGTAGCTTTCGACCGCTGGAATCTTTTCCAGTGTTTTGGCGGCAATTTGTTCCCAAGTGTCGGTGTCGGCGACGACCAGATTGATGTGGCTTTTCTTCGTCGGGTAGGTTTTCTTGCTGGTGTGGCCGAAGACGTGGGCGGTCGAGCCTTGCGGGTTGTAGTGGTTGAGAATGGGGAGGACGCGCTCGTGTTCTGTGATATGGGCTGCGTGCGCGACGATGCCGCGATTGATGCTTTCAACGACTGGTAGCGGGTCTTCGTAGATGACGAGGCGTTTGAAGACGGAGTCGTTGGCCGATTCGCCGACGACCTTGAGTTTTTCGTCGTACCAGCGCTGGACGATGGCCTTGACCTGGTTGAACAGGCGCAGGTCGGCGCGCTGGGCTTCATCGCCGTGGATTCGGCGCAGGTAGTCTTTGGTGATTTTGTAGATGACGGCCTGGTCGCGAACATCTTCCAGCTTGAGGCGCATGGTCTGGCGATCGGCGGAAACGGCGGTGCCGAGCGTGGTTTCTACCGGCAGGCGGGTGGTGTCCAGGGGGTAGTCCGGGGTGCCGATGAAATTGGCTTCCAGGCGCGCAGCATCGGTTTCGAGGCGGTAGCCGACGAGGTTGGGAAAGCGGATTTCAAGGCTGTCGCGTTCGGGCAGGGCGCGCAGGGTGGCGACTTGCGGCGGGTCGACGAGGCTGCTCTTGCCGGCTTTGAACAGCTTGAAGGGAATGCCGATGATGTGGGCGTATTCGGGCGGGAATTTGCCGGTTTTCGGGTCAATGAAGTAGTGGCGGCGGCGCAGCGCACGTCCGGCGACCTGCTCGCACAGGAGTTGTGAGCCAAAGGCGCGGATACCCATGACGTGGGTGACGGTATTGGCGTCCCAGCCTTCGGTCAGCATGGCGACGGAAACGACGCAGCGAACATGGGAGCCAAGCGTATCGGGCTTGCCGACGGTGTTGACGATTTCGCGCAGCAACTCGGCGTCAGACAGATCGTCGACCGAACGATCCGGGTGACGTTGACGGTAGTCGCGCTTGTAGCGTTCAATTTCCGGGGCGAAAATTTTCTTGAAGCCATCATCGATCTGGCCGGAATTTTCCAGTGCGTCGCTGTCGATGAGCAGCGTCGGCGGACGCGATAGCGCATGCCCCGTGTGTGGGTCGAAGTTGGAAAAAAGGGCGAAACGACCGGGAACGATGTTCGTTTGACCGTCTTCATCAACACGTTCGTAACCGGCAATTTCTTTGAAGACTTCTCGGGAAACCGTGGTGTTGCTGCAGACGACGATGAACACGGGCGGGGCGGTGAACAGGTCGGCTTTCAGTTCGCCGCGCTTGCGCATGCCGCGTTCGTACTCATCGTAATGCGCGTAAAACTGGTCGAGCGCCTGGCGCACCAATGCGGGCAGGTTGGGTGCCTGTTCGCCGACCGTGGCTTCTTTAGCTTCCTTGCGCTGCGTTCGCTGGCCCTTTTTGGGCAGCTCACTTTTGCAGTTTTCGTAGAGGTTTTTCAGTATCGGCTCGTCAATTGCGTGACTGCTATCGTCTATGGGCAGGAAGGGGATTTTGACCAGACCGGCCTCAATCGCTTCGATCAGGCCAAAATCGCTGACTACCCAGGGAAAGAGCGAGTAGGCCGGGAAGCCGGAACCGGACAGGTAATAGGGCGTGGCCGAGAGGTCATAAACAGCGCGCAGTTGAAAGCGTTTGGAACACGCCCGCAGGCCGGAGAACCAGACGGCGGCACGCTCGTTTTCGGTTTCTGAATTGTCGAGTTCGGTGTCCTTGCCTTTGGCGCGCGGCAGGTAGCAATGGTGCGCTTCGTCGTTGATGACCAGCAGTCGACGGCCTGGCTTGAAACTGCCGAGGACGCGGCGCAGCACCTGATTCTCGTCTTCACGGCTTTCGACCTTCTTACCGTTGTCGCCCAGCTTGCCGTCGAAAGGTGTGCGTTTGTTGCCGCCGAGAATGCGCGGCATGAATTCGTGAAAATTGGTGACGATGATGCGGTGCGAGAGTTCGCCAAGCGCGCTCTGGTAGGACGGTGGCACCAGATAGCGCTGGTGGTAGTAGTCGGTAGCTTGGTGTGGGCTATCTGTTCGATGGTCAGGCAGCAGAACACCGAGGCGGTCGCGGATGGTGATGCCAGGCGCGAGGACGAGAAAGTAGTCGACGTAGTGCGTGTCGTTGCGATATTCGCGGCGGTTCAGATAGTGGTAAAGGATCAGACAAGCCATCACGACGGTTTTGCCGCTGCCGGTGGCCATCTTGAAGCCAACGCGCGGCAGGATGTCGGCCGGGTCGTCGCTGACCGTCGCCTGGCGTTGTCGCAACTGGTTTTGCAGGTGAGTGCCGGTGTTGGATTTTTCGGCGATTTCGTTGAACCAGATGGCTGCTTCGACAGCTTCCTGCTGGGCGAAAAAGAGTTTTTGGTGCGCCGCGCGTTCCGGGTTGGCAAACCAGTAACGCAGGAGATCGCGGGTGACGCGGCTGGTGACGCCGTTGTAACCGGAGTCGCGCCAGGCTTGTAGTTCGTTACGTACTTTGTTGACCAGATGTTCGCCGTATTCAGCCCGGAAGTCGTTGAGGTCGAACATGCTGCCCTGGGTTTGCTGCCCGACGGGCACTTGCGGTACGTCTGGGGTGAAGACGCGGCGACCGGTACGAACATCCGTGTAATTCAGGTTGCCCTGGGCGTCGGTAGCGTAATGCCTGGCCGGTTCGTCGTAGGGAGAATTCAGGATGGGGTTATCGGCTGATGCCATGAAGGGGGACTAGGTGACTTTATCGGGTGGGAGGGGTGCGGCATTCTAACAAACCCTGTCATCCTGCGTTCTGGGAGCGCCAGCCTCGTAAATCAAGTCGAGAGCTTGGCCGTCGGCGAGAAGCCGGCGCTCCCCGTAAAAGCAGGCTTCGTCGGTGTTTCAAGCACTGTTCGCCGACCCCATGCCTGAAGACCCGCATGGGTAGGCGTTCTCCAGAGGGTGTGGCTGGAGAGTGGCGTAAACGCTCGCTCTCCGGGCAGGTGCTCTGTAGAACCAGCATTGGCGCGGCTTCTAGGGGAGGGTCTGTTCGCCAATAGCTTCTTGCTTAATCGAGAAACAGCCGGGCGACGGCTTCCGGGTTCGAGGG
>CAXNNH010000144.1:0-5332 GCA_964203325.1 Burkholderiales bacterium
ACAATGGGTATGGCTGAAGTGGCGTCTTTATTGGCTCTCCGGGCATGGCTCTTGTAGAACGCCTATTGACGCGACTTATTGACATGGCCGCCTGATGAGAGTTTTGTTACTTGATGTTGCTCTACGCGATGTGTGCCACAAAACTCACTGCACCTATCAGCATTCCCGAGCAAGCTGCCCTTTTTGTGAATGGCTAGTAGTGCCGACCCCCTTGGACAAGCAAAGCACCAAGGAAGTACATCCAACGAACCAGCAGCACCAAACCCGTGCCTGGCAAACGGGGTACTCGGCTATACTTTGCCATCTAGCCAACAGTACACGTTGGCAGCTTCTTTCTGCCCCGCCTTCCCTTTTCCGCCCCCCAATACGCGTCACCAATACCGGAAACTGCCATGAAACTCTCCACTCACCCGCTCTGGCTAGTCGGCTTTCGCCCCTTTTTCAGCTTGGCGTGCTTATCGGGACTAAGCCTGCCCGTCCTGTGGACCTTGATTTTTAGCGGCTTTCTTGCCGCTCCTCTCAACGCATTTTCCGTCGTGCAGTGGCATGCGCATGAAATGTTCTTCGGCTTCGGCTGGGCTGTCCTCGGTGGATTCCTACTCACCTCGACCAAAAACTGGGTACATGTGCGCGGCTACCACGGCAATGTACTAATCTTTCTGGTCGTCGCCTGGCTCTTTGAACGGCTGGGCATGTCGTTCGGCAGCACTTGGCCCCAGCTACTGTTCGTGCTGTCCAACAATCTCTTTCTGCTCTCTATCGTAGCGTTGCTGCTGTGGACATTGATTCGGTACCGTAACAACGATAGCTATCGCGACAATGCGCTTTTTCTGTTGATATTGCCGCTTTTCCTGATAGCCAAACACCTAATGCTCAGTGCGGATTATTTCCAGATCGGCTCCAGCATGGCGATTGGCCTTTTTCGCATGGCATTTCTGGTCATGCTCGAACGAACGCTCACCCCATTCATGAAGAGCGCTTTCCAGGTAACCATCCTGCGTCTGCCGAAACTGGATAGCGCAATCAAGCTATTAGGGCTGATTTTGATTTTCGAGAGCCTGCTATCGGCAGCGTTGGCCGCTAGCCTGTCCTTGCTGCTGGCACTACTGCTTGGAGGCCGCTTTCTGTTCTGGAAACCAAAACAGGCCATGCAGCGCCTCGATGTGGGGATCATGTATCTTGGCTACCTGGCCATTACCGCCCAACTGTTGATGAATTTCGTCGACCATTTTGGTCTCTTCACTTGGATCGGTTCTGCTTCAACCCATGTTTTCACCTTCGGGGCCATGGGGCTGATTATCCCGGCCATGATCATCCGCATCGCGAAAGGCCACACCGGCCGTCCGGTAGTTTTCGACATGTTCGACAAAATAGTGCTGCGTCTGATGATTTTGGCTTTTGTGGCCCGCATCGTTGCCCCTCAGATCGTCCCCACAGCCTATTTGCACTGGATCGCACTAGCAGCAGCCTGCTGGTTTCTTAGCTTTACTCTACTCGCCGGGCGCTATATCCCCTATCTGATGCAGGCACGGATAGACGGCAAGGTGCACTAAACTTTGCCGCAACTTAGACTGAGCCTCCCCCCGAAATTGAGTCTGCCAAGGGTAACGTAATGTTGCCGTTACGTTTGGGGGGAAAGAGATGAATTGGCAAAGCAAGCCTACACCGCTAAGTTCAAAGCTCTGCCAAGGTGGCTTGCAGAGGAGTGCGTACAGTACATGCCCTGCGATTACACAAGACAAGCGGTTAACCCGCCCATTCAGCGGACGTCAAACGCGCTCGATTCGGCCCACCGCATCCGGCAGACTGCTAGAATGCCGCTCCGGGAAAGCAGCAGCGCAACACAAGACGGAATGCAGTATTTTTCGAGCGAAGCGGGCAATAAAAAACCCCTGACAAGTCAGAGGTTTATATATTTTTGGTGCCCAGGAAGGGACTCGAACCCCCACAGTGTTGCCACCACCAGGACCTGAACCTGGCGCGTCTACCAATTTCGCCACCTGGGCATTTCCGAAGAAGGCCGAATTTTAAAGGATCAAGAGAAAATGTCAATAAAGAAACTATCGAAAATCAGAAAAAACGATCCGTTTTTTGAACGGGAGTCGAAAAACTATGAACAACCGTTGCCTTCGCGTGAGTACATCCTGCAAATGTTGCAGGAGCAGGACAAGCCAGTCAGCTTTGAACAACTGTGCACCTTGCTCGATATGCAAGAGTACGAATTCGAAATGTTCCAGCGTCGCCTGGGCGCTATGGAGCGCGAAGCGCAACTAATGCGTAACCGCAAGGGTTGGTACATCGTTCCCGAGCGTGCCAGCCTGATCGCCGGGTGCATCGAAGGGCATGCCGACGGTTACGGCTTTCTGGTCCCGGACGACGGGGGCGACGACCTTTTTCTCGACGCGAAGCAAATGTGTCGGGTACTGCATGGCGACCGTGCGCTGGCGCGGGTTGTCGGATTGGATCGTAAGGGCAGGCGCGAAGGCGCCATTGTCGAGGTGCTCGAACGCGCCAATAGTAAGGTGGTCGGTCGTGTACTGATTGAGCACGGTATTACCGTCGTGGTTCCGGAAAATAGGCGGATCAACCAGGATATTCTGGTGATGCCGGATAAAAAAAGTAAAGTCAAGGCCGGTCAAGTAGTGATGGTCGAAATCATCGAGCAGCCGCATAAACATTCGCGCCCGATTGGGCGCATCACCGAAATCTTGGGTAACTACGCCGATCCTGGCATGGAAATCGAGATCGCACTGCGCAAACATGACTTGCCGTTCGAGTTCACCGGCAAGGTCGCCGAGGAAACCAAGGTGCTACCCGACAAGGTGAAAAAGGCCGAATGGGCCGGGCGTACCGATATTCGCGATCTTCCGTTGGTGACCATCGACGGCGAGACGGCGAGAGATTTCGACGATGCCGTGTTTGCCGAGAAAAAAAGCCGTGGCTGGCGACTGGTGGTGGCGATTGCCGATGTCAGCCATTACGTTCGCCCCGGTATGGCGCTTGATCGCGAAGCGATGGCGCGTGGCAACTCGGTTTATTTTCCGCGTCGTGTAATTCCGATGCTCCCCGAAAAGCTGTCGAACGGTCTGTGTTCGCTCAATCCCGATGTGGAGCGACTGGCTATGGTTTGCGATATGACGATCAGCAGTAGTGGCGAAATCAAGAAATACAAGTTCTATCCAGCGGTGTTTCGCTCTCAGGCGCGTCTGACTTATAACCAGGTCTGGGATTGGCTATCCGGTGCGACAGAGCCGGAAACCGAACCGCAACGCAGTCTGCAGCCGCACCTGAAAGCGCTCTACGCACTGTTCAAAGTCTTACTCAAGGCGCGTACCAAACGCGGTGCTATCGACTTTGAGACAACCGAGACGATGATGCTGTTTAACGAGCAGGGCAAAATCGACAACATCGTTCCGGTACATCGCAACGACGCGCACCGGCTGATTGAAGAATGCATGCTGGCCGCTAACGTTTCGGCATCGGATTTTCTACAGAGCAACAAACAGGCTTGTCTGTACCGGGTGCATGAAGGGCCGACACTGGAGAAACTTGAGGGACTGCGTAATTTCCTCAAAGAGTTCGGCTTGGACCTTTCCGGCGGCGATGACCCGAGTGCCAAGGACTATGCTGAGTTACTTGAAAAAATCAAGCCGCGTCCGGATGCGCAGTTGTTGCAAACAGTGATGCTGCGCTCGCTGCGTCAGGCTATGTACAGCCCGGACAACGTTGGACACTTCGGCCTTTCTTACGAACACTACACGCACTTTACGTCTCCAATCCGCCGTTATCCCGATTTGCTGGTTCACCGCTCGATCAAGGCCGTGCTGGAGGGCGCGCCCTATACGCCGGGCAAATGGGATGAAATCGGCATGCATTGCTCGATGACCGAGCGCCGCGCCGACGAAGCGACACGCGATGTCAACAACTGGCTGAAGTGCTATTTCATGCGCGACCGCATCGGCGAGGAGTTCGATGGCACGATTGCCGCTGTCGTCCCCTTTGGTGTTTTCGTGGCGCTCGATTCGGTCTATGTCGAAGGACTGGTGCACGTTTCCGAACTCGGCGAGGATTATTTCCAGTACGACAAAGTGAAGCACCAAATGCTCGGCGAACGTAGTGGCAAACGCTATCGCCTGGGCGACCGACTGCATGTTCAACTGGTACGTGCCGATCTGGAAACCGGGCGCATCGACTTTGTTCTGGCGACCGCCCCGGCTAACGCACCGACACAGGAAACGTCGATGCAACCAGTGCCGAAACCGGTACGTAAACCTGCGGCAAAACGTATCGCGAAGCCAAGCGCAGAAGCCATTGCAAAATCAGTCGTGAAGCCCAGCGCGAAACGGGTAGCCAAGCCGGCAGCCAAATCCTCCGATAAACCAGTAGGCAAGGTTGGCCGGGCTTCCAAGGCTGCCGCAAAAGCGCGATCATCCGCAGTTTCTGCGACCAAGAAACCGGCCAGCAAGAAGAAAAATCGCTAAGGAGACGCTGATTTATTCCACTTTTGTCATTCCGAACGTAGTGAGGAATCTTTAAAATCAATAATTCAGATTTCTCGTTTCACTCGAAATGACAATTAATCAGCACCTCCCTAATTCCCCAAGTTTCCTTAAATGTTTGCGCGCGCACGCCGGGCGTTTCCTGCGGCGCGGAAAATTCCGCGTTGTTACTACCGAGATATTGTTATGTCCCAGACCCGCTTCATTCATGGTTTCCACGCCATCATTGCCAAATTGCGTCATCAACCCGACGCCATTTCCGAGATTTTCATCGACGCCGAACGCCACGATGCCCGTGTGCGCGACCTGATGCGCCATGCCGAGCTGCACTCGGTGCGTGTGGTTCCGGCCGATTCCAAGCGTCTTGAAGGCATGGCTGGCGGTGGCACGCGCCATCAGGGCGTCGTTGCCCGTGTTTCTGGAGAGTCGCGCCATATCACGCTTGACGACGTGCTCGACACGCTTGAAGAACCGGCATTTCTGCTCGTCCTCGATGGTATTCAGGACCCACATAACCTCGGTGCCTGTTTGCGCGTTGCCGATGCGGTGGGCGCGCATGCGGTCATTGCTCCCAAAGACAGGGCGGTGGGACTAACGCAAACGGCAATTAAGGTAGCCAGCGGAGCCGCCGAGAGTGTTCCCTATATCACAGTGACCAATCTCGCGCGCACCTTGCGCGAGTTGAAAGAACGCGAGATTTGGATCATTGGCACCGATGCCGAGGCCACAGACGATCTTTATACGGCCCAGTGGCCGGTGGGCACCGCCTGGGTGCTCGGTGCCGAGGGGGACGGTATGCGCCGCCTGACGCGCGAAAACTGCGACCAGCTCAT
>CAXNNH010000145.1:0-5324 GCA_964203325.1 Burkholderiales bacterium
GTTCAGCCACTTGAGTAATGTCTCAAACAACACCTCCGAATCGACCGGCTTGGCGATGTGATCGTTCATTCCGGCCTTGAGACAGCGCTGGCGGTCTTCGTCAAAGGCATTGGCCGTCATGGCCAGAATCGGTGTCTGCTGTCGCCCGGAAAGTCTGCGGATCGCTTGCGTGGCCTCGATCCCGTTCATTCTGGGCATTTGCATGTCCATCAAAATCAGTGCGTAGTCGATACGCCCGGCCATTTCTAGCGCTTCGACCCCGTCTTCGGCCAGATCGACCTGAAGATTGACTTCTTCCAGTAAGCCCTGCGATACCTCCTGGTTGACCGGCTCATCCTCGACCAGCAGGATACGTGCCCCTGAATAACGGATTTTTAACTGTTCCTCGGCCGAGAGAGCGAACACCTCCTGCGTTTGCTCATTGTTAAGGGGGTCCTTATCGAGTTGCACGGTGAACCAGAAAACGCTGCCCGTGCTTACGCCGCTTTCAACACCGATCTGACCGCCCATCATTTGCACCAGCCGCTTGCTGATTGCCAAGCCCAGGCCCGTCCCCCCGTACTTCCGCGTTGTCGAGCCGTCTGCCTGTTCAAAGGCCGTAAATAGCCGCTTCTGGTCTTCGGCGGCGATCCCGATGCCCGTATCCTGCACGGTGAAACGCAGCAGAACGCGGGTCGCTTGCTCTTCGACGCGCAGAACGCGGACGGTAATTGAGCCTTCCGCCGTGAATTTGAGGGCATTACCGGTCAGATTAAGCAGGACTTGCCCAAGGCGTAGCGGATCGCCCAGTAGCGGTTGATTAGCCAGATCGGGAGCGATCTCAAGCAACAACTGCAGCCCTTTTTCAAGTGATTTCGGACTAATCAGGCTCTTCGTGTTTTCCAGAACGCTGCCGAGTTTGAAGCTTATTTTTTCGAGACTGAGCCGTTCGGCCTCGATTTTGGAGATATCGAGGATGTCGTTGATGATGCCGAGCAGACGCTGGGACGCTTGCGTGACCTTACTGAGCTGATCGGCCTGCTTGGCGTCCGTCGCCCGGCGTAGTGCCAGTGCCGTCATGCCCATGATGCCGTTCATCGGTGTGCGTAACTCATGGCTCATATTCGCCAGGAAGGTACTCTTGGCACGATTCGCCGCTTCGGCCGCTTCCTTAGCGATGGTGAGTGCGGTGGTTCGTTCTTCGACCAGTTCTTCCAAATGATTTCGGTAACGCTGAAGTTCGCTTTCTGCCTGTTTGCGCTCTGAAATGTCGGTTATAAAATTTAACGTCGCGGGCTGACCTTCCCATGCAATTCGGGCACCGCTGATTTCAACCCATTTGATGCTTTGGTCTTTCATGAGTATTTTTATGGAGTATCTGTTTTCCAAAGCATCTCCCTGCAGACGCTTGATGTAATTGCTCCTCATCAACTCCCGATCATCGGGATGAATGAAGTCTGAAAATGGCCGTGCCAACAGCTCTTCTTCGCTATAGCCGGTCATCTCCGAGACCATCGGATTGACAAACTGCAAAGTGGCGCCCTGGGCCACCAAAATACCTTCGCTGGCCGTTTCGATTAAAAGCCGATAGCGCTTTTCGCTTTCCTGTAGTTGCTCCTGTTGTTTCTGCACCTGAGCCAGGCTGGCCGATAGTTCGCGCGTCCGTTCGATAACCGCACCTTCCAGTGTCGCGTAGGACCCCTGCAACTGTTCGGCCATGCGATTAAAGCCCTGCGCCAGTTCTTCAAATTCATCGCCCGTCCGTAGCTCGATGCGGTGATCGAGCACGCCGCGACCGATCAGTGTTGCGCCGTTCTGCAAGGCACGGATGGGGCTAACCATTCTGCGCACCAAGGCCACGCAGGCCAGTAACGTAAACAGCATGCCGATGAAAACCAGCAGGGCACTGCGGATGGCTTGCCCGTACAACGGACGATAGGCTTCGGCGAGAGGTTCCTCGACAAAAACAAACCAGCCGAGTTGCGAGATCGTGGCGAAAGCGGTCAACACATCCTTGCCCTCCCTATCGTGGGCATGCACAAGCTCCTGGCTGCCCTGCGCCGGATCTTTGAGGGCCGCTTGCACCTGCGGCAAGGTGGCCAAATTGGTATTTTTGAGAACAAGCCCAATATCGGGATGGGCAATCAGGCGGCCTTCGGCGTCGACGGCGTAAGCGTGTCCGCTGGCGCCGACCTTGATACTCGTGATGCCGGCCAGCAGAAATTCGAGGTCGATTTCGGCAACGGTGATGCCGCTCTCCGTCGGACCAACGGCCATCGCTACGGACATGTATAGCCCCCCCTCGCGAAAGTAGATCGGGCTGCGATAAGGACGGCCGGATTTGACGAGGGAGAAAAACTCGCTGTCCGAGAAGTCGCGGCCGCTGCGCACAACGTCGGCGGCACGTCGGTGCACGCGCAGAAATTCCTTGCCCTGAGCGTCGAGCAGCGTGATTTCGTTGATCGCCGTGGTCCGCCGCAAGAACTGAATTTCCAAACTTCGTTGTTCGAGCGCCGAGACACCGGGTTTCGGCGGGGCTGTAATGCCGATTTTTTGTTCAATATCGAACAGGTATTGGCCGATACGCGTCGCGGCGGCTTCCGCCTTTTCGTGCTGCAGACCGATCAGAGACAGCCTGTTTTCCCGATACGAAGAATAAATACCCAGCAAACCGCTGAGTAGTAGCGATCCGCCGATCAGCGCGCTAAATATCAGTGCGTATTTTCTGAAAAAGGTGAGCTTTATCGGCATTCGAGCAACCAGAATTTTGCGAGCGCCCGCTTGCGGCGCTTGTCAGTCGGAACAGCTTGAAAATAGGTAGAGCTAGTGAGACGCTTATTTATTCACTTTTGTCATTCCGAACGGTGTGAGGAATCTTTAAAACCAACAATTTAGATTTCTCACTTCACTCGAAATGACCATTAATCAGCGCCTCCCTAAAAAAGAGCGCGCATTAATCGAATGGTTTGTCGTTGGGGTGTTTATAAAGCTCGACCATCGCCTCGCTCATCGGGAAGTTCAGATTGACTCCCTTGGGAGGAATCGGCGACAGCAACCATTTTCGGTAAATGACTTCTGCTTCGCCCGATTTCATCATCCGGGCAATTTCCTGGTCGACCACGTTCTTAAAGGCAGGATCGTCCTTGGGCAGGATGCAGCCATAAGCTTCATACGAGGCCGGTTGGCCCGTTACCCGCCATTCATTGGGGCGCCAAGTCTCGTGCAGAGTGGCATAGAGCAGGATATCGTCCATCATGTAGGCGTCGGCCTGGCCGGCCTGTAGTACCGACAAGGGCGTTTCGCCGCGATCAAAGGTCGATACGATGTTGATGCGCGCGTTCTGTTCGCTGTTCATCTTGCGCAACATCTTCTCCGAAGTTGAACGCGCAAAAGTGACGACATTTTTGCCCACAAGATCCGGGAAATCCTGGATTCCCGAATCCTTGCGCGTCATGAGGCGCGAGCCGGCGACGAAGATGGTGTTGGAGAAAGCGGCAATTTTTTCCCGTTCGCGGGTGTGGGTTGTCGCGCCGCACGAGATGTCAGCCGTACCGTTCTGAACAATGGCAAAGCGGTTTTGTGTCGTAAAGGAGATCGGCTTAATCTGTAATTTCGCTAGTTTTAGTTCCCGTTTGACGGCATCGGCAATTTTCAGCGCGATGTCGTTAGAGTAGCCCATGACGGTTCCATCGCCGGACACGTAGGTAAATGGCGAGGTCGATTCATGAAAGCCAATGGCTATCACTCCTGTGCTGGCGATTTTGCGCAGGGTCGCTGTTTTCTCCTCAGCAGCCGTAGCGGCCAGGACGGGAAGGCTGCTTGCCAGCAGCACCAGCAGCGAGGCCAGGTATTGGTTTAAGCGGACATTGGGGAGTCGGTTCATCGCAGACCTCGATTTGTGCTAAGGAGACACTTGTTTATTCACTTTTGTCATTCCGAACGGCGTGAGTAATATTTAAAATCAAAAACTTATATTTCTCGTTTCACTCGTAATGACCATTAACCAGCGCCTCCCTAATAAGTGACAGAAGACGAAAAAGACGATTTCGTGTAGCAGTCTAATACGCCTGACCATTGCCAGAAAAGACTTTCTTTACAACGGCGGCAAAGTGCTTCAGGGGGGATTTTTCCATTCGCGCAGAGCATCGTGCAGGCGTTGCCAGTCGAAAGCGTTGGCGGGGAGGCCGACGCGCAGTAGCGGATGTTCGTCGAAAGAGCGGGTAAGGATGGCGCGACTGGCCAGGTGCGTGTGCAGAGCTTGCGCGTGCGCGGTCCGCAAGGTGACGAACAGCGCGCAGGCCGTAGTTTCGCCATACGCGTCCAGCAATGTTGCCAGGCGCTGAGAGGCGTCCGCTAACTGCCGTCGCGCTTGCCGTTGCCAGGCGGTGTCAGCCAGCGCGTGACAGGCGACCTGGCGGGCCGGGCCGGAAATAGGCCACGGTCCAAGGGCTTCGCGCAAGAGATCCCGCTTTTCTTCTGCGCCAAAGATAAAGCCGACCCGTGCGCCGGCCAGACCGAAAAATTTGCCGAGCGAGCGCAGCACGATCAGTTTGGGGGCTTCGGCGCTGCCAGCGAAGGAGGCCAAACAGTTGTCCGGGTCGGCATCGCCAAAGGCTTCATCGACGATCAGCCAGGCGCCTCGGCTGTGCAGACGGGCAGCGGCATCAAGTAGTGCGTCACGCGGCAGAATTTCGGCGCTCGGATTGTTCGGGTTACAGAGCAGGACGACGGGCGTGACAGCACTTAGCGCACGTTGTAGCGCGGTGGCGGGCGATGCGGCTTGCAGGCGACGCACCTTGTGCCCCGCCTGCGCCCAGGCGTAGGGGTGCTCGGCATAAATCGGCGTCAGGCAAGCCAGGCTGGCCGGCGGAAAAAGCGCCGGCAGCAGGCGAATTGCTGCCTGCGAACCCGGTAACGGTAGCAGTCGGCTCGTGCCGTAGTAAGCGCTGGCGACCGCTTCCAGCCCGTCTTCTTCCTCGGGCAAGCGCTGCCAGCAGGCGGCATCCAGCAGCGGTACCGGGTAGCCGTTGGGGTTGATGCCGGTGGAGAGATCCAGCCAGTCGGCCAATGGAATGCCGTAGCGTTGCGCTGCCTTGCGTAGTCTTCCGCCATGTTCAAGCACGGGCGATCCCCCAGCACAGGAACAGCGCCAGCCATAAAACGAGACTGCGCCGTACCAGCATCAGGGCGCGCCCAATATCTTCACCGCGTGGCGGCGGGCCGAAACCCAGCGGCGGCCGACGTTCGAGACGACCGTGATAAATGGCTGCGCCCCCCAGGCGCAGGCCCAAACTACCCGCACCGGCGGCCATCACCGGCCCGGCGTTTGGACTTTCCCAACGTGC
>CAXNNH010000146.1:0-5318 GCA_964203325.1 Burkholderiales bacterium
ACGCTATCGGGCAGCGGCCAGGTAGTGGGGGACAAGCTCATGCTGCGCCGCGCCCTGGCGAACCTGATCTCGAACGCCATCCGCCACACACCGTCAGGCGGCCGTATTGGCGTTTGTATCGCAGCGAGTGCTAGCGGTACAAAGTTGAGTATCGAGAATTCCGGTGCGCCCATTCCGCAGGAACACCTGCCGCGAATATTTGATCGCTTTTACCGCGCCGATCCCTCGCGCCACGGCAGCAGCGAAGGGGCCGGACTGGGCCTGGCCATTACTCGCTCGATTATCCGCGCTCATGGCGGCGAGATTGTCGCAAGGTCCGGGACAGACAGTGTCTGCTTTGAAATGCAGATGACCTGAAATGTGGCTTACCCACATAAATTTCCCTAGAATCACCATGCGTTATGAGAAAATAGCCATTGCTTTCATAGGGATGCTCTTCCTCGGTAACCTATCAACAGGGCGTTAGGGGGCACTGATTAATGGTTATTTCGAGTGAAACGAGAAATCTAAATTGTTGATGTTAAAGATTCCTCACACCGTTCGGAATGACAAAAGTGAATAAATCAGCGTCTCCTTAGCAGTACAACCCTTGGCTGTATTTGACTCCGATCAGAATCGGTCAACCAGAATCAATAGGAGAACAGTTTTATGCAGTATCGACACGCACAATCAAGTCAGGCCAAGGCTAGGGTCGCGTCTGGCCTGATGGCTCTCATGCTCTTGGCTGCGCCAGCCTCGTTGCTTGCGGCTGATACAGGCAAGCCAAAAGCAACTGGCAAAGAGGTTCAGGTAACGGCAGAAATGACCGGGGCAGGTATGGTTTCGAGCGGCGTTACGTTGCCACCTATGCCGCCGGTTACCGGCAATCGGCAAAATCCGGTGCCTTCTTGGGGCAAGCCGCTGCCTTATCCGATTGTGATTGCCGATCGGCGCAATAATCGACTGATCGAAGTGGCTCCCGATAAAAGCATCGTCTGGGAATTTCCTTCACCCAATCTGAAGGTGTATCGGGGCAACGAGGACGTTAATTTTTCGCACGATGGCCGTCGTTTGGCAGTAAGCGAAGAAGACAACTTTGACGTGCATATCGTTGACTACGAAAAGCGCGAATTGGTGTGGACCTACGGTACGCCCGACGTACGGGGTAGCGCGGAGGGATTGTTGAACTATCCTGACGATGCGCACCTGCTGGTGGATGGTCAGTTTTTGACAGCAGACATACGCAATTGCCGGATTCTTATCGTCGACCCGAAAGATAGCCGCATCACGACGCAGTGGGGCAAGCCGGGGGATTGCAAGCATAATCCGCCGCACACCCTGGCTCACCCGAACGGCGCAACGCCGCTGGAGAACGGCGATATTCTGGTCACTGAAATCAGCGATGCCTGGATTTCGCGCATCACACGAGCGGGCGAGGTGCTGTGGAGTGTCAAAGCACCGAATATCCGCTATCCGTCCGATGCTTTCCCGACAGTGGATGGCAAGCAGGTAATTGTGGCTGACTTCTGGAAGCCGGGGCGTGTGGTTATTTTCGACCCGGCAACCCGCAAAATCTCGTGGGAATATTTTTTCAAAGATGGCGACAAAATGCTGGATCATTCCTCTATTGCCCGCGAATTACCCGATACCGGCGATATTCTGGTGGTGGATGATCTGAATGACCGAGTAATCGTCATCGACCGCAAGACCAAGGAGATCATCTGGCAGTACGGCGAGCGGAAGAAAAAAGGCCATACTCAGGGGCTACTTAACTACCCGGATGGTTTTGACATCGATGTGTTTCGGGACTGGAAGACTGCGCTCAAGAAGAAGTAAAGCAGAAGCTAATAAAAGTGAACAAATAAGCGTCCCCTAACCCCGCCCTGAAGGAGGGGCCAGCCGAATCGTCGCTTTAGTCAAACAGGGCTAACCCTCATCAGGCGCCTTGTTTTTTCCGGGTTGATGGAATTTTAGCACGTTGTTTTTTTGCGGCTGATCGACGTAGAAGGGCTTTTCGCTTCGACCCGGCATGTTGTCTTCTGCCAGCTCTGCTTCGCGTTCGGCGATCAGGCCAAATAGACCGCGAATATCCTGTACGGTGCTCTCTTGCAAGGGATGTGGCATTCCCGGCTTTGGTGTTACATCTTTGACAATGTTAGCGAGCACTTTGCGTAAAACGCGCAATATGCGCTGCTCTTTCGACAAACCTTCCTCATTCACCTTGGTGCTCCCGTTCTTCAAAGTTGTCACCCGCCGTCAGCGACGGCGTAGTCAGAAACTTACCTGATTTCAAGCAGACTCTCATCCCACTTGGCGTGCTTTTCCAGCCCCAGAAGATTCGCGATAGTGGCGGCGATGTTGGAAAGTCCGGCCGTTGGCGTCTGCTTGAGGCTGAGTTTGCCGCCCGTCACCGAGTCGACCAGAATCAGAGGCACCGGATTCAGCGTGTGCGCCGTTTTGGCCTTGTACGAGCCGTCGGGATTCTGCGCCGGTAGCTTGGTTTTTTTATCCAGCTCGAACATCTCGTCGGCGTTGCCGTGGTCGGCGGTAATTAACGCGACGCCTCCCATGGCCGCGATCACTGGCAAAAGGCGCGCCAGTTGCAAATCGACCACCTCGATGGCCATGGTCGCGGCGCGGAAATTGCCGGTGTGGCCGACCATGTCGCCGTTGGCGAAATTGCAGCGCAGCGTTTTGTAGCGGCCACTCTGCAGGGCGGCGATCATCGCGTCGGTGATTTCCGCCGCTTTCATCCACGGACGCTGCTCGAAAGGCACCACGTCGCTCGGCACTTCCTGATAGGTTTCGCCTTCGAATTTGTTCGAGCGGTTACCGTTCCAGAAGTAGGTCACATGGCCGAATTTTTGGGTTTCCGAGCAGGCAAACTGGGTGATGCCGCCTTTGGCGAACCACTCGCCCATAGTGTCCAGAATAGCCGGTGGTGCGACCAGAAAGCGTTTCGGTAGCTTGAGATCGCCGTCGTATTGCAACATGCCGGCGTAGGTGACGTGCGGGATGCGCACACGGTCGAATTTATCAAAGTTCGCTTCTTCAAAGGCGCGCGTGATTTCGATGGCGCGGTCGCCCCGGAAATTAAAAAAGACGACAGAGTCGCCATCTTCAATGGTGCCAACCGGCTTGCCGTCGCGTGCGATAACGAAAGGCGGCAGATCCTGATCGATCGTAGCGGGAAACTGCTGGCGCAAGGCCTTGACCGCCTCGGAGGCCGAGCCGAACTGCGGCCCCTCGCCCAGGACGTGCGTCTGCCATCCAGCGGCAACCATCTTCCAGTTGGCGTCGTAACGATCCATGGTGATGTTCATGCGGCCGCCACCCGAGGCGATCTGCGCATCGAAACCATCGGAGCAGATCTCGGTCAGGCAAGCTTCAAAAGGCTCGATATAGTCCAGGGCGCTGGTTTCAGGCACGTCGCGTCCGTCAAGCAATGCATGGATACGCACAGTCTTCACACCTTCAGCCTTGGCCTGCACGATCATGGCCTTTAGGTGGTCGATGTGGCTATGCACATTGCCGTCGGAAAAGAGACCGATAAAGTGTAGGACGCCCGCTGTTCCCTGTGCGGGGGATTGAACAGCGGCCACAATCTGCTGCCAGGCTTCGCCTTGCCAGAGGGCACCCGAGGCAATGGCGTCGGCTACCAGAGACGCGCCCTGACTATAGACCTGACCCGCGCCAATAGCGTTGTGGCCGACTTCGGAGTTGCCCATGTCCTCGTCGGAAGGCATGCCCACCGCCGTGCCATGCGCGCGCAGGGTGATGTTCGGGCAGGTGGCAAACAGACGGTCGAGCGTCGGTTTGCGCGCGGCGGCAATGGCACTGCCAACCTCGGATTTTGAAATGCCGTAACCATCCATCACGATGGTGACGACCGGCCCTTGAACTCCAGCGAAAGAGGACAACTTTTGCAACATGTGCAGCATGAGAGCTCCCGGCAAACGACAGAAAAATTTGGCTTCTATGAGAAACGGTGCGGCAAAAACTTAGGGAGACGCTGAATTATTCACTTTTGTCATTCTGAGTGCGGTAAAAAATATTTAAAATCAAAAATTTAGATTTCTCGTTTCACTCGAAATGACCATTAATCAGCGCCTCCTTAGCGCGCACCGGTAAATTTGACGGCGAGTTTTTCAGCTTTCTCCGGCAATATGATATTTACTTCCAGTACTTCGTAGTGCCCCTGCTGTTCCAGTGATACCTTAATATCATCAAGACTGATCGAGAAGTATTTTGAAATCACGTCGATCAGCTCGTATTGCAGAGCCGGTAAAAAATCTGGCTGGTTGCTTAGGTCACTCCGTTCGTGGGTAATGATGAGTTGCAGGCGATCTTTGGCGACCGATGCACTTTTCTGTTTGTGATCAAAAAGAAGATCGAGCAGCGACATGGCGTTAGCCTCCGAATATTCGCTGGATCAGACCAGGTTTGTGGTAATCGACAAAACGCAAGGCTGGGGTTTCGCCGAGGAAACGTGCCACTACGTCAAGGTAGGCACCGGATACATCACTGTCGGCTAGATGAATAACCGGCATTCCTTGGTTGGAGCATTGCAACACCGCTTCCGATTCGGGAATGACGCCGATGAGAGGGATGCGTAAAATTTCCTGTATATCCTTGTAGGAGAGCATCTCACCGTCTTCGACCCGTTTCGGCGAGTAGCGGGTAACCAGCAAGTGCTCCTTCACTGGCTCGCCGCCAGCGACGGCGCGCCGCGACTTGGCCTGCAGAATACCCAGAATTCGGTCGGAGTCACGTACTGAAGAAACCTCCGGGTTGGTTACAACAAGAGCTTCGTCGGCAAAGGTCAGCGCCATCACGGCACCATGCTCTATCCCGGCCGGTGAATCGCAAATGATGTAGTCAAAACCCATGTGCGTTAGATCCTTAATCACCTTTTCAAGGCCGACCTCGGTCAAGGCATCCTTGTCTCGCGTTTGCGAGGCAGGTAATACAAAAAGCATATCGTTGCTGCAATGCTTGTCCTTTATCAGCGCTTGATTAAGCGTGGCATCGCCGCTCAGCACATTGACCAGGTCGTACACCACGCGGCGCTCGCAGCCCATGATCAAATCGAGGTTACGCAGACCAATGTCAAAATCGATAACCACGGTCTTGAAGCCGCGCAGTGCCAAACCGGAGGAAAAACTGGCGCTGGTGGTGGTTTTCCCGACTCCACCTTTGCCGGACGTTACGACGACGATACGAGTCACAGTGTTTTCTCCGCAAAAAAATATGTTACCGAGGTATCAAAACTATTGCTGCGCCGCAGCATTGGCACCTGTAATGGAACCCTATTTGGAACTTTACTCCATACCTTATTG
>CAXNNH010000147.1:0-5286 GCA_964203325.1 Burkholderiales bacterium
ATTTCACTGGCTGAACGCGCCGACTTTTCTGCGAGCTTGCGTACCTCGTCAGCAACAACCGCAAATCCGCGTCCGGCTTCCCCTGCCCGAGCAGCTTCAATAGCCGCATTGAGTGCCAACAGGTTAGTTTGTTCTGCAATACCTTTAACTTCCTGCGTCATTTTGTTAATAGCTTCGGTATTGCGCACAAAGTCATTGACTGAGTTGGACATCAGATTGACCGCCTGTTCGACGTTCTGCATTTCGCTCTGAAATTGTCCGAGACTGCGGTTACCTTCTCCGGCCCGCCGTAGACTATCCTGGGATTGCTGATGAACGTGTTCAGTGCTATGGGATATTGATTCGATACTGCCGACCATGTTCTCAACAGCGGACGCGGCAAACTGCGACTTCTCATTCTGCAAAAGCGATCCCGCCGTTACGCGAATGGCGGCAGCGGAAAGTTCACGTGACTTGGCCGAGACCTCTGCGGCCGAGGCACCGACCTGACGTACGAGACCGTTAAAATTCTCCATCATCTCGTTAAATATGCCCGCTGTTTGGCCAATCTCGTCGTTGCTGCGAACCGCCAGCCTGCGCGTCAAATCTCCCTCTCCGCGTGCAATATCCTTGAGTCCATTCTTCAATTCTTCGAGCGGTTGAGTAACAAAACGACGGGTGAAGAAATATATGACAAAAAGAAGTAATAGGCTAACTGTTGCCGCAGCTATTGCAATTTTGAAGCGGAAACTGCTGACTTCCTGTTCCACAGCATCAAGCGACACTTTCATGCTGACCACACCCAGAACAGTACCTTCGGGTACCTGATGGCAGGAAATGCAGTCTTTCCCTAAATAGTTTTTGGAGGCTTTCGTCGGATTGACTACTCGAAGAAATGCGCCTTTATCGTCCGACTCAACAGAGAGATAACTCTGCGCACTTTGCATGACCTGTTTTTCGACAGTATCGAGGCTACGCACATCCTTGGTGTCGGCTCCGAAGAGTTTGGTTACTGCTTCACTGCGTGCGACGTGTAGATCCTTGATAATCGAAAGTTGCTTGATTTGGTCGAGGAAAACCTCGCGCTGGCCAATAGTGCCGGTAATCATCATTCCGGTTAATCCAGCCATGGTCATTTCGTGAATGCTCTGGGCGAAATCCTCAGCCTGACGAATGGCCGTTTCGCGGTTAACCTGGCTTTGCCAAACGATCATTCCGCTCCAAACAATCACCAAGACAAACCATATGGCGGCGGTGAGTCGCACCCAGATTTTAAAATTACCCATGTTTTGCGAGATTCCTTGGTGAAGACGTTCGAACCTGTGCCCACCACCAAGCGTCGAGCAGGGCGGTCAAACGGTCAGGTCAACCTGCTGCATTGTGCCAGCCTTCCCATCTTCCTGCAAAAAAATCCCGCTTGATCTGATCTGGCCCAACAAAGCATTGCTGCCATCCTTCAAATCGAAAGGCGTTGCGACGCGTCCCAAACTTAGCGCTCCTACATTAGCTTGGCGCAACGTCGCGAGTTGATCCTTGCCCGCGCTGTCCTTAGTCCAAACACTCAACTGCTCATAGGCTGCGTCATTTTCGTCGATCCAGCCGTTATCGTCGGAATCAAGCATGGCAAGATCGGCAAAACCATCGCCACTACTTGCGCCAAAGAGTTCGCTCCCGTTGTTGATTTTGCCATCGCTATTGCGGTCAAATGCGAGAAATCCACTACCGCCAGCAACAAAATTGATGTTTTCGGCCTGTCCATCGGAATTGAGGTCAAACTTGAAACGCTGATTAGTCAGTTGTGCCGCGTTACCCGCAAAATTGAGCACCAGTGGATCTTTTTTCTGCCGGGCGTCCCCTTGATTGATACTGACATCGGATTCCTCGTGATAGCTGCGCGCCATCGAAAGCGAAATGGAGAATTGAATCTCCTTGCCATCGCTTGTACGAACGACACCCGAGGCGTCAAAGCTGGTTTGCTCGACTTCGCTGTAGGATTCATGGCGGCTGTATTCGATACCATAACCGGCGTTTTCTACAGGGGCCGATGCTTGGCTTGATGGAGTGGATTGACTAGGGTCTGTGACTTGAGACGTGACGGTGCCAGACTGCAGCTCAGAAGCATCGAAGACCTTGATCTCCTTGCCTGTTAGCATGGCAACCATCGCTTTGATCATGCGCAACATCGGGTCGTTCTCGGCGGCATCGATGCCGCTCTGAATCGCGCTTGCCTCACTCGACTGCGCGGCTTTACCGGCGTCGGATATTTGCACAGCAGAGCGCGGCTGGTTGTTGCCTTGGCTCCCGTTGAAGTCCGGCCGTTGATTGCCAACCCAAGCCACCAACGACTCACGAACTTCGTGGTGCTGCAACTTGGCATGAGATGAATCCATCTGTAGGGCGGCACTGGCAATTTTCATGGCAATCTCCTGTTGCTTCGTATAGCTCCGAGTAAAGGCATCTACGGCCTAAAACACCCAATTCTTTAGGGAGGCGCCGATTAATTGTCATTTCGAGTGAAACGAGAAATCTAAGTTGTTGGTTTTAAAGATTCCTCACTACGTTCGGAATGACGAAAGTGAACAAAAGTGAATAAATCGGCGTTTCCTTAGGGAAGCACTGAACAATTGATGTAACGCGCAACCGTTGCAAAAACCCTACCCATAAAAAAACCGCCAGGATAATCCCAGCGGTTTTTTATGGTTTGATTACCACTTAAGCCCGGTGTGCGGCCAGTCTGGTCCAGGTATCGACTACCGTATCCGGGTTTAAAGAGATGCTACTAATTCCCTGATCCATCAGCCATTCGGCCAAATCCGGGTGGTCGGACGGTCCCTGGCCGCAGATACCGACGTACTTGCCGTGCTTACGACAGGCGGCAATGGCCATTGCCAGAAGCGTTTTGACGGCGGGATCGCGCTCGTCAAACAATGCGGCGACTAAACCTGAATCGCGGTCCAGACCTAACGTGAGCTGCGTAAGGTCGTTGGAGCCGATAGACATTCCATCGAAGTGCTGCAGGAAGTCCTCTGCAAGTAGCGCGTTGGATGGAATCTCGCACATCATGATCAGACGCAGACCATTTTCACCGCGTTTCAGGCCGTGTTCGGCAAGCAGCGTTTCGACGGCAGCGCCTTCGCTGACGGTGCGCACGAAAGGCACCATTAGTTCGACGTTAGTCAGCCCCATTTCCTCGCGCACCTTCTTCATGGCGCGGCATTCCATTTCGAAACAATCGCGGAAGGTGCTGGCGATGTAGCGTGAAGCGCCACGGAAGCCGAGCATTGGATTTTCTTCCTCCGGCTCGTAATCCTCGCCACCGATCAGCTTGCGGTATTCGTTCGATTTAAAGTCGGAAAGTCGAACGATCACCGGGCGTGGCCAGAAGGCGGCGGCAATAGTGGATACGCCTTCGACCAGCTTCTCAACGAAAAACTCTTTCGGGCTAGCGTAACCGCGTGCGCGGCGCAAAATTTCTTCGCGGTGCGACGCCGTCTGCCGGTCGATGTCGAGAATTGCCTTCGGATGCACACCGATTACGTTGTTGATGATGAACTCGACACGCGCCAGTCCAACGCCGGCATTCGGTAGTTGCGAAAACTCAAAGGCCAGCTCCGGATTACCGACGTTCATCATGATCTTGACCGGGATCGCCGGCATGGCCGTGATCTCACGCGAGGTCACCTCGAACTCCAGCTTGCCACGATAAATATGTCCGGTGTCGCCTTCGGCACAGGAAGCGGTGACAATCTCGCCTTCGCTCAACGCGCCGGTCGCGTCGCCGCAGCCGACAATCGCTGGCACACCCAGTTCGCGCGCAATGATCGCCGCATGGCAGGTACGGCCGCCGCGATTGGTAATGATCGCCGAAGCGCGCTTCATCACCGGCTCCCAATTCGGATCGGTCATATCGGCGACCAGCACGTCGCCCGGCTGCACTTTATCCATTTCACGCGGATCATTGACCACGCGTACCGGGCCGACGCCGATCTTCTGGCCGATGGCACGGCCGGATGCCAATACTTTGGAATAAGTCAGCAGCTTGAATTTCTGAACGCTGCCGCCATGCTCTTCCTGCGATTTAACTGTTTCCGGACGCGCCTGCAAAACGTAGAGTTTGCCATCGCGTCCATCCTTGCCCCACTCGATGTCCATCGGGCGACCATAGTGCTTTTCGATAATCACCGCGTAGGAGGCCAACTCCTGTACTTCATCGTCGTTCAACGAAAAGACGTTGCGGTCGGTTTCGTCTACATCGACGGTCGTTACTGATTTGCCTGCCACTTTCTCGGCAGAGAAAACCATCTTGATCAGCTTGGAGCCAAGATTGCGCCGAATCACAGCCTTTTTACCGGCGGCCAGCATCGGTTTATGCACATAGAACTCATCCGGGTTAACGGCGCCCTGCACCACTGTTTCGCCCAAGCCGTAGGAAGAAGTGACAAAAACGGCATCGCGGAAGCCGGATTCGGTGTCCAGTGTAAACATCACGCCAGCCGCCCCGGTATCGGAACGCACCATACGCTGTACGCCAGCCGACAGCGCCACATCGGCGTGGATGAAACCTTTATGCACGCGGTAGGAAATCGCGCGGTCGTTGTATAGCGACGCAAAAACCTCTTTCATGGCGTGCAGGATGTTGGGCAGTCCCTCGATATTCAGGAAGGTTTCCTGTTGCCCGGCAAAGGAAGCGTCAGGCAAATCTTCGGCCGTCGCCGAGGAACGCACGGCAAAAGACATGCCTGTCGTCGAATCGGCGACAAGCTGCAGATAGGCCGCGTTGATCTCGTCATTCAGCTTTTGCGGAAACGGTGTGTCGATAATCCACTGGCGAATCTGTTGCCCACACGCTGCCAGAGCATTCACATCATCAACATCGAGATGCTCAAGCGCCACCTGAATACGTTCGGCCAATCCATTATGGACAAGAAAATCGCGGTAAGCTTGTGCCGTCGTCGCGAAGCCGCCGGGTACACGAACGCCGGAGTGTGCCAGTTGGCTGATCATTTCGCCCAGCGAAGCATTCTTACCGCCGACTTGCTCCACATCGGTCATACGCAACTGATCGAAACCGATTACGTAATTGCCCATCGTATTTTTCGCATCTATCGTATTTTTTGAATTCATCGCCTTGACCTTCCCTCGCTTTATTGAAAAACGCCTCGCCGCAACGACAGCGGCAAACCTTAAATTCTAGCACTTTCCATCGCCATTTTGCTGCGCCGCGTCATGTTTTACATCCCTGCGCAAAGCACCCTCCACAAATCGGAGGCCTTACAAACGATCTGTAGATCGAATCACTTTACGACA
>CAXNNH010000148.1:0-5279 GCA_964203325.1 Burkholderiales bacterium
CAAGCAAATTGCCCCGGTTGCGATAACTCATGCTCGGGTGTCAGTTGGTGGCCAACACCGAACAGTTTTTCCACATCGGCTTGCGACAGATGAACGTGGTGTGCAGAAATTTCAATGGGAATCGGCGCCTGTCCCTCGTCCTTGAGAGAGAGGATGATCTGGTTGCGCTCGATAGCACGTAGCGCCTCCCAGGCCACCAGACGGTCATCATCGTTGGCGACGACCAGAATGGTCACGGGCGAATCATCGGCCGAGATGATGGCATGCGAGCTGACCGAGCTTAGGTTGCGATTCTTTTCCTCATCCAGTTTGATGCCCATATAAGCAAGGCTCTGGCAAGCCAGGCTGCGCACGCTGGAACTGCCTTCGCCGATGCCACCGGTAAAAGCCAGCACATCGACGCCGCCCATGGCCGCTACGTAGGCGCCGATATTTTTGCGGATCTGATAGCAAAAAGCCTTGTAAGCGAGCAGGGCGCGATGATGCCCCTCGTTGGCGGCCGCTTCGATTTCGCGAATATCGCTGGAGATGCCTGAAATACCCTTTAAACCGCTTTCGGTATTGATTAATTTTGACAGCGCCTCGGGCTGCATCTGGTAATGCTGCATCAGATGCACCATCACCGCCGGGTCGACATTGCCCGCCCGCGTGGCCATCATCAGACCGTCGGTCGGCGTCATGCCCATCGTGGTGTCGACCGAGCGCCCGTGGTCGATGGCGCACATCGACGCGCCGATGCCGAGGTGGCAGGAAATGATTTCCAACTCACCCAGCGAGCGCTTCAGCACTTCCGCTGCTTTTAGCGAAACATAGCGATGCGAAGTGCCGTGGAAGCCATAGCGGCGAATGCCTTCCTTCTTGTACAACTCGTAGGGCAAGCCGTAAAGGTAAGCGTAGGGCGGCAGAGTCTGATGGAAAGCGGTGTCGAACACCGCAACATGCGGAATCGAAGGAAAGTGCTTGAGCGCCTCGCGTATGCCTTCCACGTTGACCGGATTATGTAGCGGTGCGAAAACCGATAACGCCTCGATATCGGCAATCACTTCCGGCGTAATCACTGCCGAACTGGAAAATTTGTTGCCGCCATGCACCACACGGTGTCCGACGGCGACCACCTCGGCGGAATGGAAAGCGGCGACGTTGCCAAGCAGTTGCGTACTCTCCTCGATCACTTTGAACAATTCGGC
This sequence comes from Burkholderiales bacterium, assembly GCA_964203325.1. Classification (GTDB taxonomy): domain Bacteria; phylum Pseudomonadota; class Gammaproteobacteria; order Burkholderiales; family Rhodocyclaceae; genus JACQYA01. The sequence goes on from CAXNNH010000148.1 coordinate 1,188, forward strand.
GAGCGGAAAAGGATCGCGCTCCAGCGTTTTACTGCGCCCTCCCTGACGCACCGTAATGCGCGTCGACAAACTATTCGCTGTATCGACAATGCCACGCACCTCGGCCGCTTCATCGCGTGTGTCGTAGATACCGAAACGGATCTGCGTCAGACCAACGTTGAGCGCCAAAATTTTGCCGGGGGTATCGGTTTTCAGACTCAGCAAATAGGGGTCGGAAGAGCGGGCGACCGCTCGCGCTTGCAGCGTATTGATGTCCACCGCCAATTCGCGGGTACGTTCAGCCAAAAGTCGGGAAAGGTAGGCAATGGCCTTCGGGTTGATCAGAATGCGCGTATTAAACACGTCCTGCGGAATCAACAGCACAAAACAGCGATTGCCGGCGATGACGTCGGCCACCGTGTTATCGCCAGTCAGCAGCGACATTTCGCCGAATACGTCGCCGGCCTCTAGTTGGCTGATAACGATCCGGTTACCCATATTGTCGGCCACGGAAATTTCGGCATGGCCGCTGACCAGGACACCAATAAATCGTCCCTCTTCGCCACATTCGAGAATCGCCTCATTGCCCTCGAAGGTCTTCAGTTCGGACTGCGTGACGATCTCGTTGACTTTGTCGGCAGAGAAATTCTCGAACAAACGCACCTGTTCAAGGAAAAATCGACCCAGTTCACCATCGCTCATGTTAGCTCCTGCTAATTTTCATTCAGTTAGCGGAGATTAACATTTTTGCTGCGCTGCAGCAAAGCCCCGCCTATTACCTTCTACGCCACGATACCGAACGCGAGGCCAGACATTGAACGCCGAAGGTTCTTAAATTCAAGCATTTCCGCCAGGATCCCGGATCAATAGCGCACACACGAAATAACACCATCGGCGCCATAACCCTCGGCAACCCAACCATAAGCAAGCATGGCCGTACGTATTGCAGCACTGCTCGTCAAGCGATGGTTGGGCACGCCGCCCACGCTATATTTGTAGAGCCGATACAGTGGCATGTGTTCGGCCGGGCAGGCTCCGGCAAAATCAGGCATCATCACAGCAAACGCCTGGCCTTCAAAAATCCAGTCCCTGGAATTTTTCAGATCGGCACATTCCGGGAACAGCGGCGTAAAGAAATGTGTACCAGGGTTGGCTGGAGCGGTATAAAAACGGCACATATTGACCATGCCGGACGTATTCGGTGGAGACGCCTTGAACGACAAGCCGGTGCGAATGAAGCCGGAGGCAGGGGTATCGAGCTGCTGCTGCTCCCCAACATCGTCAGTATAAAAATAATGCTCGCCAGGCACTTGCTGCTGACTAGGTTCCGAGACATATTCGACGACCGCTCCGCGCGCATCTTCGGGCTGGGCGTTGGCACCGGCCATACGTTGTCCGATGCTGCGATACTGGGCCAGCGTGTCGGGCAAATGCACTGTCCCCTGCCATTCGGGCTGGTGAAACCAGGTGAAAGGAACCAGCGCCACGACGGCAGGATCATTCTGCGCCTGCTTGAAGAACAACTCGGGGTTGTCTGGAGCATCAAAGTTTCCGTTGAGGTCAGGCATCTTTGCCAGGTAGGACTGTGGAACGAGCATGATTCTCTGGCGAGGCAGATCAAGCTGGCGGCGGAAATTGGCATAGGCAGAAGGCCCGTCGATCAAGCCTTGCAGAGTCGGGGTTTGCCACAGGGGATCGGTAAATATATTCGAGCATTCGTAACAATCGAAGCCGACCCAGTCGAGCATACGGAGACTGCTTCGATAGCGATGCTCTTTGCCGAGCAGTGCGTAAAGCCCTCCCCATTCCTTGGCGATATCGACTGAAAAAAGCGCTGCCACGTTTTTGTTGGCGCTCAGGGGATGGTTCTTGATGATGTTGATGATGGTCTGTAGATCGCCATCACTGACACCATTGAGGTTGGGTTCGTCGCAAGGATAGACTGCGAGCATCGAGTCCAGCAGACCGCGCTGCTGCAGATCTGTGACAAACGCAGCCCAACGCGCCTCGGCGTCCGGATGTAGCGCGAAGCGGGGTAGGGTCGACTGATAAGGCCCCGCGAAAAAAACAAACTCGCTGTGTACCAACGCTGGCAAGCCGAGCGACTTGGCCTCGGCCAGTTGCGCCAGAGCCTCATCCGGGTTCCAATTTCCATAAACCCAGTAGAGATTAACGTGATCGACCGCCGCCGATGTGTGGCGCCCCAGCGCGTAGTACGACAAATAATCCGGTGTCGCCAGCACCGGTAGTGCCATGCCGCAGGTGACGAGGAGCAGCGTTATCCGCACTAAGCGGAAAAAGGAGACAAACCCGGAGACGAACCCGGAGCCAATCCTGCTAACCAAGGCCGCGTAGAAAAAACCGGCACTCGTTCTGGCCAGACTGGAAATTTTGGGGAGAGAAGCGAAGGTTGTTGCTGAAATAGCTACTTTCAAAATCATGAGACTAACCCCCACGGCACGATCTTAAGCCGATTACGTAATAGGCGGCGCGAAAAAGAGAAAGAAAAAGACTGGGATCCCCGATTGTCAAGATCGTACTGTCTGGAATTACTTTCACTTTCGATCACGTTCGATAACAGGGGAATCAGCCAGGGTGGATGCTAGCAAAAAAACACCTGCGCCAGATCGATGCCCTGAGTGGCGCATGGATAAACGATCTACAGAGGGGGTGGCTGGAGAAGGACATAAACAGTGGCTCTCCGGGCAGGCCCCTTGTAGAACAAGCATTGGCGCGGCCTGCAGAGGAGGTCTTCCCAAAATTAGCGCATTTTCTTCAGGCTTGCCGCTCACTTCTGGCCAGGACGCCGCCGCGCAGAGCGATTTCGGCGTCAATCAGTTTGGCTGCGGCCAGCCTGACGTGAGCGACTGTTTTCGCACGCACGGCGCTGTCGTGCTGGCTGTGCGCTTGCTCCACCGATGCGGCGAGTTGGAGATGCGCTGCGTTGCCGGCATCGAAGCGCGGCAAACTGACGTGCTTGAAAATATCACCCATATTGGTCGACACGTTGTGCGCTTCGATCATCTCTTTGACGATCTCGGCGTGCAGCAGACCGCAGAGGAAGTACGCCGGTTCCGGCTCGGTGAAGTCGGCAAAGTACAGCTTGTGGTCGGCCACATACACGCGCTGACCATAACCGGGGACGCTGCCGGTGCCGACGACGGCCGAGGCAAAGTCGCCCGTCATCTCGGCCCAAATGACCTTGTACGGAGCAAAGGTGTACTCGCCGACGTTGTAGATGGCAAAGAACGGAGCACATTTCATGCGCGTCTTGAAGGTCGAGCGCGACTCCAGGAAGGACTGATAAGCCTTGAAAAACTTGTAGGTCTTCGGGTTGGTATGCGTGCTGTAATGGTCGGCGGCAAAGTCCAGCTCGGCTTTATTGATCCCTTTGTTGGGCACAAAGGCGTACAGAGTGCTTTCCGGCAAAAAATAACAGGCGTGCAGATCGCCGGCCCCCTTGGCCAGCGGATACAAGCTCTCGGCCTCGACCCAGAATTCACGCGCACTACCCAGTTCGGTTTTGCCCTCATGCGGTCGGGTGCGCACCTTGACCGTTCCTTCAGCAGCGTTGGCGTCGATGGCATCGACGAAATAAACGCCGTTCAGGTCGGTCGTAATGCCCTTGCGCCCATTGACCCAGGTCGACGGGCCAAAAAGCGGCTTGCATGCCGCAAAGTGCCCCGGTTTCATCACCGCCCACGGCGCCCCCTCCATCGTGTCCGACACCGGATTGGCCTCCATGTCGATGATTTCCACCCGTTTGAGCACTTCTGCGCAGGACAGGCGTGGATCGATGGCTTTCAGGCGTTGCGGTTTACCGCCGCGCCCCATTTTGGGCTGGCCGGCCGCGTCGACTTTTGGCTTGCCAAGCCACACCCGGTAATCCAGCGGATAGGAGGTAACACCGCCTACCTGCTTGGTGAACATGACGACCGCCGTCTTGTTGGCCGCATCCGGGAAGGGCTTTAGATCCTTCATATCATCGACCGACAGCGGCACCAGGCGATCGCTGGCATTGATGCGGAAGCGGCGGAATCCCTGCGACGAGGGCGACTGGAACACCGTTTGGGTGATGACGAAAATCAGCCGACCCTCCTCGACCAACCACTT
>CAXNNH010000149.1:0-5247 GCA_964203325.1 Burkholderiales bacterium
CCTCCTGCCATACGTCCGCCGACCTGGAGCGGGCCGCCGAGCTGGAAATTGATTTTGCCGTACTCGGCCCGCTGTTGCCGACGTTGACGCACCCTGAAGCGGCCGGCATCGGCTGGCAAGCGTTCGCTCACTTGCTTGAGCGCGCGCCCCTGCCGATCTACGCACTTGGCGGCTTGCGGCAAAACATGCTGGACACCGCCCGCGAGCACGGCGCGCAGGGCATCGCACTGATGCGCGGCTGGCGCTGATTCGTTCGCCCAACTAGGCCATGGGCGTATCGTCCCCTGGGGAAAGTGGATCGGCGGTTTCTTGCACCGGTACGCGATACGCCTCGGAGGCCCAGGCGCCCAAGTCGATCATCTTGCAGCGCTCAGAACAAAACGGTCGCCATTGATTGCCAACGTCCCATACCGACTGCACACCGCATTGCGGGCAGCGCACCTTGCGTGGCGAGGCAGCCATCAGCAACGCCGCCAGGAAATAGAAAAGGAAACGGGGAAAAAGCGGGGAAAAAAGCCGAGGAGAAAGCCGGGAGGGGAGCCAGACCTGGCGCAGTTCGTCACTTGTAAAATCCTTTTCGGAGAAAAAATGGCAGGTCGCCACGGCCGTGCAGGGAATTTTACGGTACAAAAACGAAGTCGCGCAATTCGCTCTGCCACGGTCAAGATCTAGGGAGGCGCTGATTAATGCTCATTTCGAGTAAAACTAGAAATACAATTCTTTGATTTTAAATACAAATAACTACTTTCGGAATGACAAAAGTGAATAAATCAGCGTTTCCCTAGCGCGAAGCGGAATGGTATAGATTCGGCGCAAATAAATGTGCCGACTTATGGCGACCGCAGCATTCGACGCTATTGGAAAGCGCGAATAACGTGTTGATTGTGGGCAGTGCGCAACATCCGTTATTAGATCGTCTATTGGCGCGGCAGGTGGGCGCGCGGCGAGGTTTTTTGAATGCCAAACGGTTGTTCGAAGGCTTCTGTACTGTCCTCTGCGACGGATGTATTTCTTTCAGATATTCAGAAAATTTATTGTCATATATTGACGCTGCAGCCAGTCCGTAAAATAATGTAATAAAAAACCTTAATTTCAGTATATAAAACTATGTTTTTTATAATTTAAGTTGATTTTATAGACGTAATAAAATCGCCAAAAACACCATGTAAATATTAAAAAAACATCGAAAAATCTCTCTTGCTTTGCCCTTTTCTTTCCCGTAAAGTGGGAGATAGTGGTGAAAAGTGGGGGGTTACGGGATTCTTCGTCCGAATAAGGGGGGTTTAGTCGATGTTTCAGGGGGCGGCAGCGTTAAGTCTCGATGCCAAAGGTCGGCTTGCCATTCCAGCACGTCACCGGGAAGGACTCGTGGCTACTGCTGGCGGCAAGCTGGTACTTACCGCCCATCCGCATCGTTGCCTACTCCTTTATCCAGAGCCAGCCTGGGAGCCGATACGCGACAAAGTATTAGCCGCCTCCAGTTTCAATCCTCAGTCCGCAGCGATCAAACGTTTGCTGGTCGGCCATGCCCGTGATGAGGCAATGGATTCAGCGGGTCGCTTACTGGTCGCTCCCGAACTGCGTCAGTTTGCGCAGTTAGAGAAACTGGTGTGGCTAGTCGGGCAGGGTTCCCACTTTGAAATCTGGTCGGATGCCGGTTGGCAGAGACAGCAGGAACTTATTTTTGCGATGGCTAACGATGCTTTTCCGCCGGGTCTTGAGGATCTGGCGTTGTGACTTGTGCGATGAGTGCAAATCCGCAGGGACTAACTCTACCGGCGCAGCATCAGGCGGTGTTGCTGCGCGAGGCCGTTGACGCGCTCGATGTCCAGTCCTCGGGGGTTTACGTTGACGGCACTTTTGGCCGTGGTGGGCATAGTCGAGCGATCCTCGAACGACTGGGACCCAACGGACGGCTGCTGGCGTTGGATCGCGATCCGCAAGCCGTTGCCGTGGCCCGTGCCATCGACGATACAAGATTGACCATGTTACATCGCAGTTTCGGAGACTTGGCCGAGGCTGTGCAGGAGGCAGGAATCGATGCGGTTGACGGCGTGCTTCTCGATATCGGGGTGTCGTCGCCGCAGCTTGACGAGGGAGGGCGTGGCTTCAGCTTTCGTTTCGATGCACCTCTCGACATGCGAATGGATACAACACAAGGAGAGACGGCAGCGGAGTGGTTGGCTGAGGCCGGACTAAAGGATATTACGGAGGTTATAAAAAATTATGGCGAAGAACGGTTTGCTTTCCAGATTGCAAAGAAGATTGTGGCTGCTCGGAGCGAGCGGCGTATTGCAACCACGGGGGAACTTGCCGCGCTCGTACGCGAAGCCGTGTGGACCCGCGAGCCTGGGCAGGATCCGGCGACGCGCACCTTTCAAGCTCTACGGATTCATATCAATCAAGAACTCGACCAGCTTTCGTTAGTTCTCCCGCAAGCGATGGAGGTGCTCAAGCAGGGAGGTCGTCTGGTGGTGATTAGTTTCCATTCACTGGAAGACCGTATCGTCAAGCGTTTTATGCGCGATCAGGCAAATCCCGACACGCTGCCGAAAAATTTTCCCTTGCGTGCCATCGATCTTCCTCCGCCCCGACTCAGGCTGCTTGGCAAGCCGGTGAAAGCAAGTGCAAGCGAAGTTTCTGTCAATCCGCGTGCACGCAGTGCCGTGATGCGCGTTGCAGAAAAACTCGCCGAGAAGCTTGCGCCGAAGGCTGTCTGAAATGGTTCGTCTGAACATGCTTCTTCTTATGATAACGGTAATCCTCGCTCTCGGTGTGGTCACTGCACAGCACAAGGCGCGCAAGCTATTTCAGGAGCTTGAGGCAGAACAAAATCGTGCCAAGCAACTTGAGGTCGAGTACGGCCAGTTGCAGCTTGAGCTATCTGCCTGGGCGACCCCACCGCGTATTGAAAAAGCTGCCCGCGAGAAGCTGAAGATGCATGTTCCCGAGGCCCGAAAAGTCATTTCCGGCTCAGGTAATGCGATGCTCGGAGAGGCTCATTAATGCGCTTTAAGAGCAAAATATCTCATAAATTTACCGAAAGTCCGGTGCTACAACAGCGACTGCCCGCTTGGCGTTCGCGTCTGTTGGCCGTGCTTATTTTTTTCTGCTTTTCCGCACTGCTCGGGCGCTCCTTTTATCTGCAGATCATCAATACCGACTTTTTGCAGGAGAAGGGCGAATCGCGTTATCGGCGTGATCTTGAGATTTCGGCATCGCGCGGACGTGTTTCCGACAGGAATGGCGACGTGCTGGCCATCTCGACGCCGATGAAATCGGTGTGGGCCATTCCTGCCGATGCCAAGCTTGATGCACAGCAAACCAAGCAACTCGCCAAGTTGCTGGAGATAGATGTCAAAGAATTGGCGCGCAAGTTGGCCAGTGACAAGAATTTCGTTTTTCTGCAACGTCAAATACCGCCGGAAATTGCCGAGAAGATCACTGCGCTCAAATTGCCAGGAATCGGACAGGATAAAGAGTACCGCCGCTATTACCCAACCGGTGAAATGACGGCGCACATTGTCGGTTTTACGGGCGTAGACGACAAAGGGCTGGAGGGCGTCGAGCTGGCTTATCAGAGCCAATTGCTTGGCCGAAATGGTAGCCGCAGTGTTATTAAGGACAGGCGCGGACAGATTGTCGAAGATGTAGGCTCAATCAAACCGCCACAGGACGGCAAAGATATTCAGTTGGCGCTTGATTCGAAAATCCAGTACCTGGCCTACAGTCATCTGAAGCAATCGATCATCGACAACAAGGCGAAGGCCGGCGGTGCCATCGTGGTTGATTCAAGAACAGGCGAAATACTCGCTCTAGTCAACTGGCCAACCTACAACCCTAACAACCGCGATCACCTGTCGGGAGCGCAGCTACGCAACCGCGCGCTAACCGATACCTTCGAGCCAGGTTCGACCTTGAAACCTTTCACCATTGCCTTGGCCTTGGAAAAGGGAAAGGTTCGTTTCAATACGGTAATCGATTGCGCACCTGGCAAGCTGGTCATTGGTACAGCAACGATTAGCGATAGTCATCCACACGGCAAGCTGACGGTTGCACAGGTCATCCAGAAATCGTCCAACGTGGGTGCGGCTAAAATCGCGGCAACCTTGCCGGCGCAGGAGATGTGGAGCATGTTCGATGGCGTCGGCTTTGGCCAGGTGCCGCGTTTGGGCTTTCCCGGTGAAGTGAGCGGTCGTTTGCGTCCATGGAAAACCTGGCGGCCAATCGAGCAGGCGACCATGTCTTTCGGCCATGGCATTTCGGTTTCGCTCATTCAGTTGGCTCGTGCTTATACCGTATTCGCTCGCAATGGTGACCTGATTCCACTGACGCTGATCCGCGCCGGTGCTGACACCGGGTTTCAGGCATCTTCTCAGATGAACTTCCCTCCGGTTAGCGGCTCGCCAGTGTTCAGCCAGCAGACTGCGCGTGAACTTCGCGCCATGCTGGAAATGGCCGTTCAGCCAGGAGGCACGGCACCAAAGGCACAGATTCCAGGCTACCGCGTTGCCGGCAAGACCGGCACGGCACACAAGCTGGAGGGAGGGCATTATGCCGCCAAATATGTGTCGTCCTTCGTCGGCTTCGCTCCGGTCTCCGATCCGCGCCTGATCGTTGCGGTCATGATAGATGAGCCGGGCGTTGACAAATATTACGGGGGCGATTTGGCGGCCCCGGTTTTTGCCCAGCTAATGGGCGGTGCCCTGCGTACGCTGGGTATCCCGGCCGATTTGCCGCTACAGGTGGCGCACAGCCTTGAAGCCCCCGTGTTGAAAGGGAAGCTGTGATCATGCCGGAAGTGGTGATTATGCCCTCTCCTGCAGCCGTCCTGCACAGTCTTGCTGCTTTAGGCGTTCAGGTTAAGGGGGTAGCGGACGACAGCCGACAGGTGCGCAAGGGCGATCTGTTCCTCGCCTATCCGGGTGCGTTGGCCGATGGCCGCGACTACATCGTCGACGCGCTGACCCGTGGTGCGGTTGCCGTACTTTGGGAGCAGGAAAGTGCGCCGGGAAGCTTTTCCTGGAATCCCGACTGGCCAGTGCCCAATTTGCCGGGAGCCAATCTGCGTGCATTATCCGGTCCGCTAGCGCACATGATCTACGGATGCCCAAGCGAGCAACTCTCCTTGGTGGCCGTTACCGGCACCAACGGAAAAACTACGGTAAGCCATTGGCTTGCCCAGTCTTATCCACGACCCTGCGCCATTATCGGTACGCTGGGTGCCGGTTTGCCCGGACATTTGGT
>CAXNNH010000150.1:0-5189 GCA_964203325.1 Burkholderiales bacterium
TCGGCGGCATGTAGCATTTCGATCATGCGCGCCCAGTGATAGGCCAGCGGCGCGTGAATCAGGGAGCCTTTGCCGTAATCGATAAACTCGCGGCGTTCCGCTTCGGCGAGCGGTGTCGGGATGAAATCGCAATTCTGTACGCGCGCCAACGGCCCGACCTTATACCAGCCCGCTTCTGTTCCGAGTGAGGTAAGGAAGGGAAATTTCATGTAGCTCCACGGCTTTACTTCCTCACGGATTAATTGCTGGTAATCCTTGATGTGTACCCCGTCGGCGATGATTTTTCCATCGGCATCGCGCGCACGGATACGACCTTCATAGAAATCCAGCGCACCGTCGATGCCAACGATGGACAGGATATTGGAGCGGAAGGAGCCAAATTCATCGTAAAGCTCGGGATTGGCCTTGTGCAGCCGCTTGGCCAGATGTACCGCATCCCGGCTCCAGCCGACAATATGATAGATGTCGGCCAGTAGCCCGTCGCGTTCGGCGCGGGTCAGCGAACGATTGACGCCGCCCGGTACGGCTCCTGTTCCGTGCACGCGCTTGCCGGCGGTGAGGCGAATGACTTCCTGGCCGAACTTGCGCAACAGCACGCCTTGCTTGGCCACCTCGGGATAAGCCGCCGCGACTCCGACGATGTTGCGTTTGCCTACTTCGCTGTCAAAACCAAATAACAGGTCGGGCGAGGAAAGGTGGAAAAAATGCAGCGCATGCGACTGCAACATCTGGCCGTAGTGCATCAGCCGGCGCAGTTTTTCGGCGGCCGGTGTCAGGCGCGTCGCCCCAACGACAATGTCCAGCGCCTTGGAAGCGGCAAGATGGTGCGATACCGGGCAGATACCGCACAGACGCTGCACCATCACCGGCACTTCCCAATACGGGCGGCCTTGAATGAATTTCTCGAAGCCACGGAATTCAACGATGTGCAGACGTACTTGTTGTACTTGGTCGTTCTCGTCGAGCAATAACGTGACCTTGCCGTGCCCTTCAACGCGCGACACGGGATCGATGGCCACCCGGCGCAGATTGGTTGCGTCGGCAGGTGCGGTTTCCAGTTCAAAAGTCATGATTGTCTTTCCCTAATCCGCTACGGCTTAATCGAAATGCAGCATTGGATGCCCCAAGCGCGGCGTCCGTCCTTCGAGCAAGTCAGTGAGAAACTTCCAGATGGCGTCGCCCGACGGCGGGCAACCCGGAATAAAGTAGTCAATACGCACGATTTCATCGATCGGATGCACCTTGTTGAGCGGCAGGGGCAATTCCTGATCGTTAGGGATCTGTCCGTTGACCACACCTTCACCGGTCAGATAAACCTCTTGTAAACACTGACCTAAATCGAGATGGTTACGTTGCGCCGGTAAACCGCCGTTAACGGCGCAGGCGCCGATGGCGATCAATACCTTGCAGTTCTGTCTGAACTCGCGCAACACATGGACATTTTCGGCATTGCACACGCCGCCTTCGATCAGACCAATATCACAGGGGCCACAGTGCTTGATGTCGGTGAGCGGGGAACGGTCGAACTCAACCAGTTCGACAAGATCCAGCAGGCGCTCGTCAATATCCAGAAAAGACATGTGGCAGCCAAAACAGCCCGCCAGCGAAGTCGTGGCCAGGCGAACCTTCCGTTTTTCCATCACCGCGCTCATCTCAAGCCTCGACTTTCGTAGTACGTTCCGCCAGTTGCGCTACCTGCTGGCCAATGGGTTTCTCGTCGTACAGACGCTGGCCAATCGGCACGGCAAAGCCCTTGCGCTTTTCAAGGATGACGCCGACTGGACAAACGTGCGCGGCGCGATCAGTCAGCGAGAAATTCGAATCCGCCAGTCGGCCTGACTCGGCGTTGACGATCAAATGTTTAGTAATACCCCGGCCCGACAGCGCAAAAACGCTCTTGCCGTCGACGTCGCGACTGGCACGTACGCACAGCTCGCAGAGAATGCAGCGATTGAAATCGAGCAATACCTCGGGGTGCGAAGCATCAACCGGACGATTCGGATAAAACTGATCAAAATGCGGCGTCAGCATTTCGAGTTCGTAAGCCAGCGCCTGCAACATGCAATGACCGCTCTTTTCGCACGACGGGCAAAAGTGATTACCCTCGACAAAGAGCATTTGCAGCATCGTGCGCCGCTTTTCGTTGAGGTCGGGCGTATTGTTCTCGACCTCCATGCCGTCCTTGGCATAGGTGGTGCAGGACGAAACATAACGGCCATTGGCCTTTACCGTGCACAGCTTGCAACTGCCCTGTGGTTTGAACTCTGGATGGTGGCAAAGATGCGGAATAAAGACGTTAGCCGCCATAGCCGCGTCCATGATCGTCTGTTCATCGCTGAAAGGCGTCGGCATTCCATCGAGCAGAAAGGATTTTTGTTTCATGGCAACACTCCCAGCTCTCTGTTCTCATGGGTGAAATGGGCGCCGGGATCATCGCGCCCGGTCATTTGGCGTGCTGAGGCCAGTGCGCGGTCGAGATCGAACGACGGCTCGAAATCCAGCGAACGCATACGTCGCTCGTAAGCCGGACGGAACTTGTGTAGCGTGTCGAACAGGTGATTACAGGCGGCTTGCCCTAATCCGCAATGACTGGTCACACTTAACAGGCGGTGAATCTTGAAAATCTCGCTAATCTCATGTTGCGAGCCGAGTCCGTTGGCGATCTTGTCCATAAAGTTAGCCACCAGCGAGGTGCCAACCCGACACGGTGTACAGAATCCGCAGCTCTCGTGCGCGAAGAAGTGGGCAAAATTACGCGACACTTCAAACATGTCGCGATGCGCACCGAAGACCATGAATGCGCCCGCCGTTGGCACGTCCTCAAAAGCGATGCGCTTGCCGAACTCGTGCGTCGCCAGACAGACGCCCGAGGCACCGCTGACTTGTACCGCCTGCGCGTTCCCCGCCCCGCAATCGTTCAAAACCTGCGCTACCGAAACGCCGAACGGGTATTCATAAATGCCCGGCTTCTCGACATCGCCGGAAATTGACAGCAATTTGGTGCCGGTCGATTGTTTGGTACCCAAGCCGGCAAACCAGGCGCCGCCTTTCTGCGCAATCATCGCCGCCTTGCACAGCGTCTCGACGTTATTGACGACCGTGGGTTGCCCGAGATAGCCGTGGGTCACCGGGAACGGCGGGCGAATTCTCGGTACGCCGCGCTTGCCTTCCAGCGACTCGATCAATGCCGTTTCTTCGCCACAAACATAGGCTCCAGCACCGAGATGAATTTCAATATCGAAGTCGAAGCCGACTTGCCCACCGACCGCTGTCCCGAGCAAACCGCCACGCCGCCGCCGGTCAAGATTGGCCTTCAGGGCTGGTAGCAGATAGGCGTACTCGCCACGCAGATAGAGCAGGCCAAGCGCGGATCCTATCGTGTAAGCAGCCACCGTCATGCCGTCGAAAACGAGATCGGCGTAGCTGGAGAGTAGAACGCGATCCTTGAAGGTGCCCGGCTCCCCTTCGTCGGCATTACAGATCACGTAGCGCATGGGGTGCTCGCCCTGGCACTCGGCATTACGTGCCGACTCCCACTTAATCGCGGTGGTAAAGCCCGCACCGCCGCGCCCGCGCAAATTGGAGAGTTTCATTTCGGCCAACATTGCCTCGGGACCGCGTGCGATCACGGCCACGATTGCGTCACCGGCCGGCCATTCGCTACCGAGTTGGGCATCGCGGCGGCGAATGTTATCTTCAACCACAAAATAATCGCGCGGCCACTCCCCGAGCGGCGTCTCGGAGCGAATTAATTCGCAGATCCGATCAATGCGGTCGGCCGACAACTGCGTCAAGGCTCGACCATTGATTAGTATGGCCGGCCCCTGATCGCACATGCCGGTGCACGACGTGGTGTCCACGCTCACCAGACCGTCTTCCGATACTTTGCCGCGCTCTAACCACAGCTTGTTACACATACGGCTCATCAATTCGGTACTGCCGAGCATGCGATCGGTGATGTTGTCCGAGAACAGCACGCGATAACGACCAACGGGCTCCAAGTGTAAAAACGAATAAAACCCGGCCACTCCCTCGACCCTTGCGCGCGGCAAGCCCACTTTCGCGGCAATATAGGTCACGGCAGCCTGCGGCAGATAACTCAAGGCGTCCTGTGCCTCGCGCAGGATCTGCACCAGCTTGCCAGGATCGAACTGGTAGCGATCAAGCACAGGATCCAATACATCGGCAAGCCGGCCGGAGTCAAAGTCCATAGCAATCTCCCGAAAAACTATCAAAAGACGAATGTCACTAGCGCAGCATAGCGCTAGTGTGTGGCGACTTTCTGACATATATCAAGAAACTTGCATGTTTCTTTGGCGCGATGCAGTGATTATTTGTACCTTACCCTGCTTCGTCTGTCCGGTACTATAACCGCAGAAATCAGGGTGCTCTGGCCTTAGAGGGCTGAAGAGGCGCATGGATAAACGATCTCCAGGCGGGTAGGCTGGAGAGTGGCGTAAACAGGCCTTCTCCGGGCAGCACCTCTGTAGAACGAGCACTAGCGCGGCTTCCAGGCGATCTCTTTCTGTTTTCGCGTTAATTTAGCCCTGAAATGGAGTGCGATCAAGCTGATGCATTTGTGATTTTCACGAAATCAGCGCACAAAATTGCTGCATTGCAGCATAATATCGTCCGTAACAATTTCCTGAGCGTTGTCGACCGACGTGCTGTTCTTGGCGTCAGCGACAACCTTCACGTATAAACAGGAGTTCGATCATGCACGTTGAAACCCCCCTGCACTATCTGGAAAGTCGTATCTACGACGAGATTCACATTGGTGACACCTCTTCGCTGGTACGTACCCTGCGCGCCGAGGATATCCAGCTTTTTGCGATCATGTCCGGCGACATGAATCCGGCGGTAACCGACGCTGAATTCTCACACAGCGGCATGTTCCGCGAAGTAATCGCCCACGGCATGTGGAGTGCCTCGCTGATTTCGACCACATTGGGCACCCAATTTCCCGGCCCCGGCACCATTCTGATCGACCAGGCCCTACACTTTGCGCGGCCAGTTACTCTCGGCGACACCATCACGGTGACGGTAACGGTCAAGCAGAAATTCGACCACAACCATCACATCATCTTCGACTGCGACTGCATCAACCAGGAAGGGCTGCAAGTAGTACACGGCACAACCGAAGTGTTGGCGCCGATTGAGAAACTAAGAACCAAGCGCGTCGATTTGCC
>CAXNNH010000151.1:0-5187 GCA_964203325.1 Burkholderiales bacterium
TTGCGTCAACAATTTAGGAGTCCAATTTGAAAGTCACTGTAGTGGGCACCGGCTACGTCGGTCTGGTCAGCGGTACCTGCCTGGCCGAGGTCGGCAACGACGTACTGTGTCTGGATGTTGATCCCGACAAAATCCGCATCCTGCAGGAAGGCGGCATCCCGATTTATGAGCCGGGGCTACTCGACATGGTCAGGCGCAACGTGGCCGCCGGGAGGCTGCGCTTCACCACCGACGTCGCCGAATCGGTCGCCCACGGCACGCTACAATTCATCGCCGTCGGTACGCCACCCGATGAAGACGGCTCGGCCGATCTGCAATACGTCACGGCGGCGGCGCGCAACATCGGCCAGCACATGAACGACTTCAAGGTCATCGTCGACAAATCGACGGTGCCGGTTGGCACGGCAGACAAGGTCACGGCCACGGTTGCCGATGAGTTGGCCAAGCGCGATTCAGCGCAGCAATTCAGCGTCGTCTCCAACCCGGAATTCCTCAAGGAAGGTGCGGCCGTCGACGACTTCATGCGCCCCGACCGTATCGTGATCGGCGCCGACGACGAGCGCGCCGTCGAGCTGATGCGCGCCCTTTATGCCCCGTTCCAGCGTAACCACGAGCGGCTGATTGTCATGGACGTGCGCTCTGCCGAACTGACCAAATATGCCGCCAACGCCATGCTGGCGACGCGCATCAGCTTTATGAACGAGCTGGCCAATCTGGCCGAAAAGCTGGGTGCCGACATCGAGATGGTGCGTCAGGGCATCGGCTCCGACCCACGCATTGGCTACCACTTTCTCTATCCCGGCTGTGGCTATGGCGGCTCGTGCTTCCCGAAGGACGTGCAAGCGCTGCAACGCACGGCTCGCCTTGATGGTGGCATGGAGCTGAAGGTGCTCAACGCCGTTGAGGACGCCAACGACGATCAAAAACGGGTGCTCTCGGCCAAGGTCAAGGCCAAGTTCGGCGACGATCTCAGCGGTCGCAAATTCGCCGTTTGGGGACTGGCCTTCAAGCCGAATACCGACGATATGCGCGAAGCACCGAGCCGTTACTTGCTGGCCGATCTATTTGCGGCCGGCGCGACGGTCACCGCCTACGACCCGGTGGCCATGCACGAGACACAACGCATTTTTGGCAACGAGTCGCGTTTGGCCTACGCCGACAGTCCGACCGCTGCGTTGGACGGAGCCGATGCGCTGATTATCGTCACCGAGTGGAAAGAATTCCGCAGCCCGGATTTTGCAACGATCAAGCAACACCTAAAGACCCCGACCATCTTCGATGGCCGCAACCTTTACGAGCCGAAACTGGTGCGCAGCTTCGGCATCGATTATTACGCGATAGGCAGACAATGATCCTGGTTACTGGCGGCGCCGGCTTCATCGGCGCAAATTTCGTGCTCGACTGGCTGGCGGCCAGCGACGAGGCAGTCGTTAACCTCGATAAGCTGACCTATGCCGGCAATCTTGAGAACCTGGCGCCCCTCAACGGCGATGCGCGACATCGTTTCGTGCGTGGCGACATCGGCGATACCGGCCTGCTGACAG
The DNA here is from genome assembly GCA_964203325.1 of Burkholderiales bacterium. GTDB lineage: Bacteria > Pseudomonadota > Gammaproteobacteria > Burkholderiales > Rhodocyclaceae > JACQYA01. Next base: position 1,545 of record CAXNNH010000151.1, read on the forward strand.
CGATTCTGGCCGACCATCAACCGCGCGCCATCGTCAATTTTGCCGCCGAGAGCCACGTTGATCGCTCGATTCACGGCCCCGGCGAATTTATCGAAACGAACATCGTCGGCACCTTTCACCTGCTCGAAGCCGTGCGCGCCTATTGGGGCGCACGGCCCGCCGACGAAAAATCAGCCTTCCGCTTTCTGCACGTATCGACCGACGAGGTTTATGGTTCACTCAAAGCCGACGATCCGGCCTTTGCCGAAACGCACCCCTACCAGCCGAACAGCCCCTATTCGGCATCGAAGGCCGCATCCGACCATCTGGTACGCGCCTATCACCACACCTATGGCCTGCCGGTCTTAACCACCAATTGCTCGAACAACTACGGCCCCTATCAGTTCCCCGAAAAACTGATTCCGCTGGTTATTCATAACGCGCTGGGCGGCAAGCCGCTGCCGATTTACGGCGATGGCAGCAATATCCGTGACTGGCTCTACGTCGGCGATCATTGCGCGGCCATTCGCCGTGTACTCGAAGCCGGGCGCGTCGGCGAAACCTACAACATTGGCGGCAATGCCGAAAAAACCAATCTCGATGTCGTACATACCTTGTGCGACATCCTCGACCAGGAGCGTCCCAAAGCCGTTGGCTCGTATCGCGAGCAGATTACTTTCGTCAAGGACCGGCCTGGTCACGACCAGCGCTACGCCATCGACGCGCGCAAGCTGGCCGGCGAGCTAGGTTGGCAACCGACGGAAAATTTCCCCTCCGGCATCCGTAAAACAGTGCGCTGGTATCTCGAACAGACTGAGTGGGTACAGCACATCGTCAATGGCAGTTACCGCGATTGGGTCGAGCAACACTATGGCGACTAATATCCTGTTGCTCGGCAAGGACGGTCAGGTCGGCTGGCAGTTACAGCGTTCGCTGGCTCCCCTGGGAACCGTCAGCGCCCTCGGGCGCAGCGAATGCAATCTCGCCGATCCCGACGCCGTGCGCTGCGCTGTGCGCGAGCACGCTCCCGCGCTGATCGTCAATGCCGCCGCCTACACGGCGGTCGATAAAGCCGAAAGCGAAGCGGATTTGGCACACGCCATCAACGCCGTTGCGCCGGGCGTGCTGGCCGAAGAGGCCAAACGCAGCGCAGCCTTACTGGTGCACTACTCGACGGACTACGTTTTTGACGGCCACCAAGCGTCGCCCTATGTTGAAGACAATGCGACTAACCCGCAAAGCGTCTATGGCCGTAGCAAACTGGCCGGCGAGCAGGCCGTGCTGGCCGCCGGTTGCCGCGCCTTGATCTTTCGCACCAGTTGGGTCTTTGGCGCACGCGGGCAAAATTTCGTCAAAACTATCCTGCGCCTGGCCGCCGAACGGGAAGCCTTGAGTGTCGTCGACGACCAGATCGGCCAACCGTCGCCGGCGGCAATGATTTCCGATGTCACCGGCCTCGTACTCGCCGCACGGCGCAGCGGCCCCCAAGCCAACGCCCCGGAAGCACAAATCTATCATCTGGCCGGACAGGGCGCGTTGAGCTGGAACGGCTTTGCCCGCGCCATCGTCGCGCAGGCGCGGCTGACCCCCGGCTTTGACTTGAAACTGTTGCCCGAAAATATCGCTGCTATTCCCACCAGCGACTATCCGTTGCCGGCGGCTCGCCCGCCTAACTCGCGTCTCGACTGCCACAAGCTCGAAAACGACTTCGGCATCGAACTGCCCGACTGGCGCCCTTACTTGGCTCGCATGTTGCAACTCCTCGCCCTGAAAAAAGCAAATGGCTACTGACCCCCGAAAAACCCGAAAAGGCATCATCCTGGCTGGCGGTTCCGGCACCCGGCTACACCCGGCCACGTTGGCGGTATCCAAGCAGTTGCTGCCGATTTACGACAAGCCGATGATTTACTACCCGCTGGCCACGCTGCTGCTGGCCGGGCTGCGCGACATCCTGATTATCTCAACGCCGCAGGACACGCCACGCTTTGAGTTGCTGCTCGGCGATGGCGCCCGCTGGGGCGTTAATATCCAGTACGCCGTGCAGCCGTCGCCCGACGGTCTGGCGCAGGCTTTCCTGATCGGTGAATCGTTTATCGGTAACGCACCAAGCGCCTTGGTGCTCGGCGACAACATTTTCTACGGCCACGATTTTGCGACGCTGGTGCAAAACGCTGACGCCAAAACAGAAGGCGCCACCGTCTTTGCCTATCCGGTGCATGACCCGGAACGCTACGGCGTCGTCGAGTTCGACGCTGGCGGCCACGCACTATCGATTGAAGAGAAACCGCAGCAGCCGAAATCGCGTTACGCCGTCACCGGACTGTATTTCTACGACCAACAGGTGGTGGACATTGCCAAAGCCATTCGCCCGTCGCCGCGTGGCGAACTGGAAATCACCGACGTCAACCGGGTTTACCTGGAAGCGAAACAACTCGACGTGCAGCATATGGGGCGTGGCTATGCCTGGCTCGACACCGGCACGCACGAATCGCTGCTTGAAGCCAGCCAGTTCATCGAAACCATCGAAAAGCGTCAGGGTTTGAAAGTGGCCTGCCCCGAGGAAATCGCCTGGCGGCAGCGCTGGATCGACGATGCGGCACTGGAAGCGCTGGCGCAGCCGCTGGCCAAAACGGGTTATGGCCAGTACCTGTTGGGTTTGTTACGCGAGAAGGTGCTGTAAAACCATGAAACTATTACCGACGACGATACCCGACGTACTCCTGCTCGAACCCCGCGTCTTTGGCGACGAGCGCGGATTTTTTTTCGAGAGTTACAACGCCAAGGTTTTTGCCCAGTTGAACGGCCAGGAGGTGTCCTTTGTGCAGGACAACCACTCGCGTTCAGCCAAAAATGTGCTGCGCGGCTTGCATTATCAGATTCGCCAGCCGCAAGGCAAGTTGGTGCGCGTGGTGGCCGGCGAGGTCTTCGATGTGGCGGTCGATATTCGCCGCGCGTCACCAACCTTTGGACGCTGGTTCGGCGCGCGGCTCTCGGCCGACAATAAGCGGCAGATGTGGGTGCCGGAAGGCTTCGCGCACGGTTTTCTGGTACTCAGCGACAGCGCGGAGTTTCTCTACAAAACGACCGACACTTGGGCCGCCGAGCACGAGCGCTGTATCGCCTGGAACGACCCGACGCTGGCCATCGACTGGCCGCTGAACGGTGGCGAGCCGCTGCTTTCCGACAAGGATCGCCAAGGCGCCGCCTTCGGTGTAGCGGAATGTTTTTGATGTGCTTGTCTCGTCGCCATAATAGGGCACCTGGCCGGAGAGCCGCGCCAATACTGGTTCTACAGAGGGTCTGCCCGGAGAGCCACTGTTTACGCCACTCTTCAGCCCTACCCCCTGCAGATCCAGCATTGACGCGGCTCTTGGAAGAGGAGATAGCGCTGGCTCACTCCTCTCACGCTCGAACAGGGATGACTTGAGAACGATGAAATTACCTGATTTATCGACCACGCGCCTGCTCATCGTCGGCGACGTGATGCTCGACCGCTACTGGTTCGGCGACGTTTCGCGCATCTCGCCCGAAGCGCCGGTCCCCGTGGTCAAGGTCGACCGCAGCGAAGAACGGCCGGGCGGCGCCGCCAATGTGGCGCGCAATGCGGCGGCTTTGGGCGCTCAGGTCGGCCTGCTGTCGGTGGTTGGCGACGACGAGGCGGGCG
>CAXNNH010000152.1:0-5146 GCA_964203325.1 Burkholderiales bacterium
CACCGCTGCCTGCTCTCGTTACAAACTTGGCGCAAGAAGAGACTGCACCTCAGCCGGAATGGATTCGGCGCGCCCTCTATAACCCGGTTCGTCACAAGCAGGAAGTCGATGTTTACCGCACCCAGGAGCGCAACAGCACGACATCGACCGGCGACCGTGTTTACCAGAATCGCCTTCCTGTCGCGGTTGATGACATGCTGGCTTGGCTGGACAGTGCCAAGCCGATCGACGTGCTGGCCAACGACCGCGACCCTGACGGCAATCCACTACGCGTGATCAGCGTGACCGCCGGTGCGCACGGCCAAGCATCGATCCGAGCCGATGGCAAGCTTGATTACGTGGCTCAAAGCGGGTGGGAAGGCGGCGACCAGTTCGCTTACACCATTTCCGACGGCCAGGGCGGTAGCGCTTCGGCCAAGGTCATCATTGCAGCCAGGATCAATCTTCCACCGGTCGCTGCGGACGACTCGATTTCCTGGCTGGAGGGCAGCAAACCTATCGATGTACTGGCCAACGACCGTGACCCCGATGGCAATCCGCTGCGCGTGATTAGCGTGACCGCCGGTGCGCACGGCCAGGTATCGATCCGGGCCGATGGCAAGCTCGATTACGTGGCGCAAAGCGGGTGGGAAGGCGGCGACCAGTTCGCTTACACCATCTCCGACGGCCAGGGCGGTAGCGCTTCGGCCAAGGTCGTTATTGCCGTCAGGATCAATCTTCCGCCGGTCGCTGCGGATGACTCGATTTCCTGGCTGGGCAGCCAAATGCCGGCGGTTATTGACGTTCTGGCCAACGATAGCGATCCGGACGGCGACAAAATCACCGTGATCGGCGTGACTAATGGCGCCAACGGCACCGTATCGATCCGTCCGGATGGAAAGCTAAATTACGCTTCTCGCCATTTATGGGAAGGTACCGACCAATTCTCCTATACCGTTTCCGATGGCAAAGGGGGTACGGCGTCGGCGAAAGTGACCGTTCTGATCATCGACCCGTGATGTGTTGATCGGTTTGACCGTCTAGCGAAAGTTCATTGCCTAAAATCTGCACGCAGCTCAATCTGCGTGCAGATTTGGGATAATACTGCTTCAAAACCGTTATAATTCAACGCTTTTTAACGGCGTAACTTATTCTCATGCTTGTTTTTCGCGGCTTCTCGCAATCGGCTCCCAGCGATACTGTGCTAACCATCGGCAATTTCGATGGCGTACACCTTGGCCATCGTGCTTTGCTGGCGCGTTTGACATCCAGCGCAGCAGCCGTGGGCTTGCCGCCGACGGTTCTCACCTTTGAACCGCATCCGCGCGAATATTTCGCTCCGCAGTCGGCACCGACGCGTCTGTCGACACTGCGTGAGAAGCTGGAGTTAATGGCCGAAGGTGGCGTGGCTATCAGCTATGTCTGCCGTTTCAATGCGGCGTTTTCGGCGCTGACCGCCGGAGAGTTCATCGAACAGATACTGGTCGACACCCTGCACGTTCGCTACCTGATTATTGGTGACGATTTCCGCTTTGGCGCGCAGCGGGCCGGCGACTTCGATCTTTTATGCCAGGCTGGTTCCCGCTTCGGTTTTCAGGTCGAGTCGATGGACAGCGTCATGCTGGACGGCGAGCGCGCCTCAAGTTCGGCCGTACGTAATGCTTTGGGCGCTGGCGATCTGGAGCGTGCCGCCAGCTTGCTCGGCCGTCCTTACTCAATTGACGGCCGTGTGGTGCAGGGGGATAAAGTAGGCCGACAACTCGGTTTCGCCACCGCCAATATCCGCATCAAACATGATCGGCCACCTTTACTGGGTGTCTTCGCCGTAGAGGTAAACTGCCCAGAAGGTCAAATGCTCAAGGGGGTCGCTAATCTCGGTTTTCGTCCGAGTGTCAACCAGGTTGTACGACCGCTCCTTGAGGTGCATCTGTTCGATTTTGACCGGGACATCTATGGCGCTCACCTCAATGTCCGCTTTCTGCACAAGCTGCGCGACGAGATGAAATTCCCCAACTTCGACGCATTAAAAGCGCAAATCGCCCACGACATCGAAGCCGCCAAAAATTACTTTGAGTATTAACCACTATGGCTGACTACAAGAACACCCTGAATCTCACCGACACGCCTTTTCCAATGCGCGGCGACCTCGCCAAGCGCGAGCCGCAGTGGGTTACCGCCTGGCAGGAAAAGAAGCTTTACCAGAAGATTCGCGATGCCTGCCAAGGGCGGCCGCGTTTTGTCCTGCACGATGGCCCACCTTACGCCAATGGCGACATCCACATCGGCCATGCGGTCAACAAGATTCTCAAGGACATTATTGTCCGCTCGAAAACGCTGGCCGGTTTCGACGCGCCCTACGTACCGGGCTGGGACTGTCACGGCCTGCCGATTGAACACCAGATCGAGAAACTGCACGGCAAGCACATTGCCGGCGACAGGGTGCGCGCTCTGTCGCGCGCTTTTGCCGCCGAACAGGTCGAGCGGCAGAAAAAGGACTTCATCCGACTCGGCGTGCTCGGCGAATGGGATAACCCCTACCTGACAATGAATTTCAAAACCGAGGCCGACGAGATTCGTGCGCTCGGTAAAATTCTCGAAAAAGGCTACCTCTATCAAGGCTTGAAGCCGGTCAACTGGTGCCTGGATTGCGGTTCGGCGCTGGCCGAAGCCGAGGTCGAGCATGAAGACAAGAACTCACCGGCCATCGACGTCGCTTTCGAGGTACATCCGAATCACGCCGAAAAGGTCGCCAAGGCCTTCGGTCTGACGCATCTGCGCGGCCCGGCCTTTGCCGTGATCTGGACGACGACGCCGTGGACCTTGCCAGCCAACGAGGCCGTCAGTGTTCATCCGGATTTCGAGTACCAACTGATCGATACGCCGAAAGGCGCGCTGATTCTGGTTAGCGAGTTGGTTGACGCCTGTCTGAAACGTTACGGATTCAATGAAGGCGAAACTACGGTGCTGGGTTCGGCCAAGGGCGACGCACTCCAGTTTGTGGCGCTCAAACATCCTTTCCAGGAGCGCGACGTGGCCATCATCTGCGGCACGCACGTTACCATCGAAGCCGGTACTGGCTTGGTGCATACGGCGCCAGCGCATGGCACCGACGATTACCTGGTCGGCAAGGTCTACGGCCTGCCGGTGAATAATCCGGTCGGCGACGACGGAAAATTTCTCGCCAACACGCCCGCACTGTCGGTCAGCGAACTGGCGGGCAAGACAGTTTGGGAAGCCAATCCGCTGGTGCTGCAAGAACTCGAAGCGCGCGGCCGCCTGCTCAAATCCGAACGTATCGTACACAGCTACCCGCACTGCTGGCGGCATAAAACACCGATCATCTTCCGCGCTACGACGCAGTGGTTTATCGGCATGGAGCACAAAGCCAAGGACGAAGAGGCGACGCTGCGCTGGAGTGCCGAGCGTGCTGTCGACGAAACGCAATTCTTCCCGGCCTGGGGGCGTGCGCGCCTCGAAGCGATGATGAAAACGCGTCCGGACTGGTGCGTTTCGCGGCAGCGCAACTGGGGCGTGCCGATCCCTTTTTTCCTGCACAGGGAAACTGGGGCGCTGCACCCACGCACCGCCGAGCTGGTCGAGGCTGTCGCGCTGCGCGTCGAAAAATCCGGAATTGAAGCCTGGTTTTCGCTCGATGCCCAGGAGCTGTTAGGCGAAGGTGAGCAGGGTGCCGCGCACTACCGCAAGATGAGTGACACGCTCGATGTCTGGTTCGACTCCGGCGTGACGCACGCCAGCGTCTTGCGCGGATCACACGCCGCACAACTGAATTACCCGGCCGACCTTTATCTGGAAGGTTCGGATCAGCATCGCGGCTGGTTCCAAAGCTCATTGCTAACCGGTTGCGCGATTGACGGCGGTGCGCCATACAAGGCTTTGCTAACGCACGGTTTCGTCGTCGACGGCAAAGGCCTGAAAATGTCGAAGTCGAAAGGCAACGTCATCGCTCCACAGAAAGTTTCCGACACGCTGGGAGCCGATATTTTACGCTTGTGGGTGGCGGCTACCGACTACTCGGGCGAGTTGACGATTTCGGATGAAATTCTCAAGCGCGTTGTCGAGTCGTACCGCCGCATCCGCAATACTCTGCGTTTTCTGCTAGCCAATACCTCGGATTTCGATGCTGCGAAGGATCTTCTGCCAATGGAGCAATGGCTGGAGATCGACCGCTATGCCCTCGCCCTGACTCGCCAGTTGCAAGCGCAGTGCGAAGAAAGTTATGAGCGCTATGAATTCCATCGTGTCGTTCAGGCGCTACAAACCTTCTGCTCCGAGGATCTGGGGGGGTTCTATCTCGACATCCTGAAGGATCGCCTGTACACGACAGCCGCCCATTCAGCGGCGCGCCGTTCAGCACAAAGCGCGCTGTGGCACATCCTGCAATCTTTCACCAAGCTGATGGCGCCGATCCTGTCGTTCACCGCCGAAGAAGTGTGGCCTCTCACGCAACAGGGCGAGCACTCGATCATGCTGCAGACGTGGGAGACACTACCGGTGCCGACGGACGAAGGGCCTTTGCTCGACAAGTGGAGCAAGATTCGTAATTACCGTGCCGAAGTGACCAAAGCCTTGGAAGACTTGCGTGCCGCAGGCAAGATCGGCTCATCGCTACAGGCCGAAGTGTCGATTTACACGACAGGCGATAAGTACGACATCCTGACCTCGCTGGCCGACGATCTTCGCTTCGTCTTTATTTGCTCCAAGACAACCGTCGTTCATTCGACGGAAGAAAAACTGCTCGCCGTTCCGCTGGTGCATGTCAAATGCGAACGCTGTTGGCACGTTCGCGACGACGTTGGCACCCACGATGAGCATCCAGAGCTGTGCAGTCGCTGTATTGATAATCTGTATGGCGAGGGCGAACAACGTGCCTGCGCGTAGCATGAATCGCTGGCTATGGCTGGCTGGCATCGTCATCGCCCTCGACCAGGTCAGCAAGTGGATCGTCCTCGCCTCGCTGCGACCGGGCGATTCGGTTTATGTCGCTCCGTTTTTCAACTGGGTGCTAACTTTCAACCAGGGCGCGGCTTTCAGCTTTCTGTCCGATGCTGGCGGCTGGCAGCGCTGGTTCTTCACCGTACTGGCGCTCGGCGTATCGGTCTGGATTGTGACCATGCTGCGCCACCATACGGGCGAGTTCCGCCTGTCG
>CAXNNH010000153.1:0-5140 GCA_964203325.1 Burkholderiales bacterium
TTCGGCCAGATTGTCCTGCGCGCCAACACCGACGGTTCGCTGGTGCGCGTCAAGGATGTGGCCCGCATCGAACTCGGCGCCCAGAACTACAGCATTATCGGCCGCCTGCAAGGCAAACCGGCCGCTCTGGTCGCCGTCTACCAGGTGCCAGGCGCCAATGCGCTCGACGCGGCGGCGGGGGCCAAGAAGCTGATGGAAGAAATCAAGAAAAGCTTCCCGCCCGATCTCGACTACGTCGTTTCGCTCGACACCACCTTGTCGGTGAGCGAAGGAATCAAGGAAATCCAGACCACGCTGATCGAGGCGCTGCTGCTGGTCTTCGTCGTTGTTTTCCTTTTTCTGCAGGGCTGGCGCGCCACCTTGATTCCGCTGCTCGCCGTTCCGGTGTCGCTGGTTGGCACCTTCATGCTTTTCCCGCTCTTCGGTTTCTCGATTAACACCCTCTCGCTGTTCGGCCTGGTGCTGGCCATCGGTCTGGTCGTCGATGACGCCATTGTCGTCGTCGAGGCGGTTGAGCATCACATCGATGAAGGATTGTCGCCAAAGGAAGCGACGCTGAAGGCGATGCAGGAGGTGACCGGCCCGGTGATCGCCATCGCCATCATCCTGGCCGCCGTTTTTGTGCCCACGGCCTTCATCCCCGGCATCACCGGCCAGCTTTACCAGCAATTTGCCGTGACCATCGCCATCTCGGTCATTATCTCGGCCTTCAACGCCTTGACCCTCAGCCCGGCGCTCTGCGCGCTGCTGCTCAAACCGAAGTCCTGTAGCCAGAGCAACAGCCCGCTGCAGAAGTTCTACGCTGCCTTCAACCGCGCCTTCGGTCGCACTACCGAGCGCTACGTCGGCGTTTGCCGTTTCGCCCTCCGCAAGAGCCTGCTCAGTCTCGTCTTTCTGGTCGGTATCGTCGCGCTGGCCGGTTTATTCGGCAAAATGCTACCTTCCGGCTTCCTGCCCGAAGAAGACCAGGGTTATCTCTACGCCGGCATTCAGTTGCCCGACGGCGCTTCCCTGCAACGCACCAGCGAGATGGCCAAACAGGCCGAGGAGCTGATTATGAGTACGCCGGGCGTCAAATACACCACCTCGGTCAGCGGCTTTAGCATGTTGAGCGGCGTGCAAAACACCTATAGCGCCTTCTTTTTTATCACCCTGAAGGATTGGTCTGAGCGCAAGGCCGCCGACGAGCAGTATGCGGCGATCAAGGCGGCATTGACGCACAAGCTGAGCGGCATCAGCGGCGCTATCGGCTTCTCCTTCCCGCCGCCGGCGATTCCCGGCGTCGGCGCTTCGGGCGGCGCCACTTTCATCCTCGAAGATCGCGCCGGCAACGACATTGCCTACCTCGCCGAGCACACCGACAAGTTCATCGAAGCGGCCAAAAAGCGCCCCGAGCTGGCCAGCGTCACCACCACTTTCCGCCCGTCCGTGCCGCAGATCTATATCGATGTCGACCGCGACAAGGTGCTCAAGCAGGGCGTGGCCATCGGCGATGTATATAAGACGCTGCAAAGTTTCCTCGGCAGCGGCTTCATCAACTATTTCAACCGCTTTGGCCGCCAATGGCAGGTCTATCTGCAGTCGGAAGGCGAGTACCGCACCAACATCGAAAATATCGGTCAGTTTTACGTGCGCAACGCCAAGGGTGAAGCCGTGCCGCTTTCGGCGCTAACCTCGGTGCGCCATATTTCCGGGCCGGAATTCACCATGCGCTACAACCTCTACCGCAGCGCGCAAATCAACGCCTCCGGCGCGCATGGCGTCAGCTCGGCGCAGGTGATGAAAGCGCTTGAGGAGACGTTCGCCGAAACCATGCCGAAGGAAATGGGTTACGACTACATGGGCATGTCGTATCAGGAAAAACGCGCGCAGCAGGGGGTTTCGCCGATGGCGGTTTTTGCTTTCTCGCTGCTTTGCGTCTTCCTGATTCTCGCCGCGCAGTACGAAAGCTGGTCGCTACCGTTCTCGGTGCTGCTCGGTACGCCGATTGCCGTCGCCGGCGCTTTTGCCGCCTTACTGCTGCGTGGGCAGGAAAACAACGTCTATGCGCAAATCGGTCTGGTCATGCTGATCGGACTGGCTGCCAAAAACGCCATCCTGATCGTCGAATTCGCCAAGATGGAATATGAGAAGTGCGGCGAAAAAGGCGAAGACTCGTTGATCGAGGCGACGCTGAAGGGTGCGCGCCTGCGCCTGCGTCCGATCCTGATGACCTCGTTTGCCTTCATTCTCGGCTGCGTGCCGCTGGCCATCGCCAGCGGCGCCGGTGCGGTGTCGCGGCAGGTGATGGGCAGCACGGTGATCGGCGGCATGCTGGCCGCGTCGTTGATCGCCATTTTCATCGTGCCGGTCACCTTCTACGTCGTCGAGAAAATCGGCCAAAAGGGCGAAGGCAAACCAGCGGAAAAGATAGCCAAGCGCGCTACGGACAATGCGCCGGCGACCGTTGGCGTTAAGGAGGGCGGCCCCCATGCGTAAGCTTGTACAACCCACTTTGCTCACTCTGCTGACCTGCCTGCCGCTGCTGCTCGGCGGCTGTATGATCGGCCCGGACTACGTGCGCCCGGCGATTGATTCACCGAGCGCCTGGCGCGTTGCCGAGCAGAACGCGCAAGATTTGGCGAACACCGCATGGTGGCAACAGTTCAACGACCCGGTGCTCAACGAGCTGATCGCCAGCGCGTTGCGCGAGAGCACGGATCTGCTCAGCGCCAGCGCGCGCGTCGACGAGTTCATCGGCCATTACGGCGCAGCGCGCGCCGATCTCTTCCCGCAGCTTGGGCTTGGCTACAGCGCCAACCAGCAGAAAAATACCCTTCCCGGAACCTCGATCAAGGCCATCTACGATAGCTACGATACGGTGCTCAATGCGAGTTGGGAAATCGACCTGTGGGGCAAGATCCGCCGGCAGAGCGAAGCCGGGCGCGCGCAACTGATCGCCAGCGAAGAAGGCCGGCAAGGCGTCATTCTCTCGCTGGTGGCCAGCGTGGCCAGCGGCTACGTCAATCTGCGCGCGCTCGACCGGCAACTGGAGATCGCCAGCCGTACCGCCAAAACGCGTGAAACGACCTACGCGATGTTTCAGGATCGCTATGCCGGAGGCGTTATCTCTATTCTCGAACTGAGCCAGAACAAGGCGCAACTCGAAGATGCGCTGGCCAGTGTTCCGTCGTTGCAGAAGGCGGTCGCCCAGCAGGAAAACGCCCTCAGCCTGCTGCTCGGCCGCAACCCCGGCCCGATTGCGCGTGGCAAAGCGCTCGACGAGTTAGGCGTGCCGGCCATTCCGGCCGGGCTGCCGTCCAGTCTGCTCGAACGTCGCCCGGACCTGCGCCAGGCCGAGCAGAGCCTGATCGCCGCCAACGCGCAAATCGGCGCGGCCAAGGCTGCTTACTTCCCCAGCCTCTCGCTGACCGGGCTGACCGGCGTCGCCAGCTCCGGCCTGTCGTCGCTGTTCAGCGCCTCCTCGCGCTTCTGGCAGGTCGGTGCGGCAGTCAATCTGCCGATTTTCACCGCCGGCAAAATTTCCAGCCAGGTTCAGGTCGCCGAAGCGCAGCAGCAACAGGCGCTGTTCGCTTACCGGAAGGCCGTCCAGAGTGCCTTCGTCGACGTCAACAACGCGCTGATCGATCAGGACAGGACGCAGGTACAACAAGCGGCTCTCGGCCGTCAGGTCGATGCGCTGCGTCAGTACGCCGAAACGGCGGTTCTGCGCTACGACAACGGCTACACCAGTTATATGGACGTGCTCGACGCCGAACGCAGCCTGTTCAGCGCGCAGTTGCAATACGTCACGGCGCAACAGACCAGGCTGCAAGCGATGGTCAATCTCTACAAAGCGATGGGCGGCGGCTGGGTGAGCGAGGCGGAGAGGTTGACGGAGAAGCCGATTATTCCGCAGCCGATGCCTGAAGATCCGCATGGATAAACGCTCTCCGGGGTGCATGGCTGGAGAGTGGCGTCTTTACTGGCTCTCCGGGCAGGCACCTTGTAGATCGCCTATTGGCGCGGCTTCCAGAGGAGGTTCTTTTTTCGGGAGCGTCGGCGTTCCCGGAAAAAGCAGCCATCCTGTTACGGATAGTGCGTAACACCGGTTAAGCAGTTCGGCATATTTGCGAATTTAACGGTTCGACGAGGCAAGGGCAATGGATATCGTTTTTGGTTCGCAACAAGGTTTTGTTTGTGTTGTCGCGTTGGGTCGGCTGGAGGTAGCGGAAGTCATTTCGCTGGTTCGCTCCGGCGCCTTGCCGCTAGTCGCCGCCAAGGATTTTCTGGCGCTCGGAGCGCAGCAGCAGGAGGTATTGCTTGGCGCTTTAGGCGGAGCGCAGATCATGGTCGACGCGTCGTCCGCTGCGCAGTTGCGTAACGACCCCTTCGCCGATCCGCGCATCGAATGCTTGCTCGACGATTCCGATGCCTTAAATGTTTTTGATGCCTTCGATGCCTTCAACACGGCGATTTCGCCGTCGGGAAAAGTCTGGTTGCAAGTCCGCTCGGTCGAGCGCCTGCTCGAACTCAATCAAGCCATCGCCGCCGGTAGCCGGCCAACGGATCCGTTGGCCGGCTTCGTCTTGGTCGGCGCTGAATCCGGCGGCGTCGGCGGTCGCCAGTCCACCTTTGTCCAACTGCAGCGCCTGATGGCGGCGCAGTGGGCGACCATCGGCCAGCGCCCCTTGATGCTACGCGGCGGCGTCGGTTTGTACAGCGCTGCGGCCTGCGCCCTGGCCGGTGCGGCGGGAGTCGTGCTCGACGACCAGTTGGCGGCTTACCCGCAAAGTTCACTGGCCTTGACGCTGAAATCGCGGCTGCGCGAAACCCTGGACGGAACGGAAGCGGCGCCGGTCGGCGAAGCGCTCGGCTGGCCGGTGCGCGTACTACTCCACCCAAGCGCGCCGACCGGCCGGGCGTTTGAAACGCTGGCGCTGGCCATTGAGGCACAGCCACAAACCCCGGGCGCGGATAGGGCGCAGCTAAAAGCCGCCTGGCAACAGCGCGCGCTGGCCGAACTGGCGCGCACCGACGGCGGCGCGCCGATCTTGCTCGGACAGGGCTGCGGCTTGTCGCCGGCATTGCAACGCGCTTTCCCGCGCCTGCAGAAGCTGGTGCGTGCGCTGGTCGATGCGCCGCATCAATTCGCCTTGAC
>CAXNNH010000154.1:0-5133 GCA_964203325.1 Burkholderiales bacterium
GCGATTCTACAGGCAACGGTCAAAGAAGAATTCTCGGCAGAGCAACGGCGATTTCGTTGATCGTCTGCGCAAAAACGAGCGACGCGCCAAAGCGGTTTTATACAGATGATGTTACGCAGCCGTCGCCAAAAACTCCGTCATTCCCGCGCAGGCGGGAATCCATAGTACCTTTGCCGAACCACCGCCGCCTGGATTCCCGCCTACGCGGGAATGACGGGGCGGGGAGGCTTACGGTTGTCTTCCGGCGCGTCCGGGTTAGGGCATGGCTGCGTAACATCAGTGACAATTAATCAGCGCCTGCTGCTGCATTGAGCGGCACTCCCGAACAAGCCGCTGTTATCCGCTGTTATCATTCAGCGCTTATGAAAACTGGACTATTAGCGATCTACGTCGCTCTGATCGGCACCGCTTTAGGGGGGTGTGCTGTGGTCAGTGTGGTCGACGCAGCGGTAACGGTGGTGTCCACCACGGTGAGTATCGGTGCCACAGTGGTTGGCACAACGGTGGATGTTGCTGCGGCAGGTGTCAGAGCGCTGATACCCGACCATAGCGACGATCAATAGCCCGCTACTGACCGATGATTACTCGTCGGTTGTCCGCCAACGGTTACCCGCCAATGGGCTGAAATTTGCTGAAACTGCAAACGAACGGCAGATACTCAGCGGGGCCAGCACCGTCTCGGCAAAAGCGCACACCCTCCTCAGCCCTAGCAGAAATCGACTATTTATTAGGCGGTAATGAGGGTAAAATCCGCCCCTTCCCCTGTTTTTTCGCTGCTCTTTCCACCCCTTTGTTTTATTCGTTGCCACTATGGAATTTGTCGGTTTTACGCTCAGAAATAATCTGTTTGTCGCGCCGATGGCGGGCGTGACTGATCGCCCTTTTCGCCAGCTCTGTAAAAAAATGGGCGCGGGACTGGCTGTTTCCGAGATGGTCACGTCGAATTCCTTGCTCTACGGCAGCGCTAAAACGCAGCGTCGTGCCGACCATGAGGGTGAGGTAGCACCGATTTCAGTGCAGATTGCGGGTTCGCTGCCGTCAATGATGGCGGATGCCGCACGACACAATGTGGTACGTGGTGCTCAGATCGTTGATATCAACATGGGTTGCCCGGCCAAGAAAATCTGCAACGTAATGGCCGGATCGGCCCTGTTGCGCGATGAGATTCTGGTCAGCCAGATCCTCGAAGCGGTGGTTAAGGCCGTTCCCGACACCCCAGTGACGCTGAAAATTCGTACCGGATGGGACAAGTCGAGCCGCAATGCACTGAATATCCTGAAGATAGCCGAGCAGTCCGGCATCCGTGCGCTAGCCATGCATGGTCGCACGCGCGCCTGCGGCTACAGCGGACAAGCCGAATACGAGACGATCGCGGCGGTCAAAGCCGCTGCGCGTATTCCTATTATTGCCAACGGCGACATCAACTCGCCGGAAAAAGCCAAGTTTGTGCTCGACACCACCGGTGCCGATGCGCTAATGATCGGTCGGGCCGCACAAGGCCGGCCCTGGCTATTTCGTGAAATCGAACACTTCCTGCAGACGGGTACGCATCTGATGCCGCCGCGCGTGCTTGAGATCCACGACATTTTGCGGGCGCATCTGGACGACCTCTATCAGTTTTATGGCATTGAGACCGGTGTCCGCGTCGCGCGCAAGCACATCTCCTGGTACACCAAAGGTTTGATCGGTTCGGCGGCGTTTCGCCACAAGATGAATCAACTGCCGAGCATCGAATTGCAGGGCCAGGCGGTCAATGATTTTTTCTTTGCGCTGGCCGAACACAGCGAGCTTTTGACTTACCTCCCGACTGCCGACAGTCATGACCATAACCACGAGGAACTCGCCGCATGAACATGAATCAGGGACACGATATTTCGACTTCCGTCCATAGCGCGCTAGAAACCTATTTTCGCGACCTCGATGGCGAAAAACCGGCGGCGATCTACGAAATGGTGCTGCGCAGCGTCGAGCGACCGATGCTCGAAGTCGTTCTCAAGCAGGCCGGTGGCAACCAGACGCTGGCCGCTGAAATGCTGGGTATTAACCGCAACACATTGCGCAAAAAACTGGTCGAACACAAGCTGGTCGATTAAGCCCTGCTGCCCGTCGCCACCTTATTTGCTATCACTCTGCTATAACTTCGTCATTTACTCCACTATTTCATTATTACTCCCACGCGACCATGAAAATTCGTCAAGCCCTGATTAGCCTTTCCGACAAGCGCGGTGCGCTTCAATTCGCCCATGGCCTGGCCGCCCTCGGCGTCAAACTTCTGTCTACGGGGGGTACCGCCAAGCTGTTGCGCGACGACGGTCTTACGGTGACCGAAGTGGGTGACTATACCGGCTCGCCCGAAATGCTCGACGGCCGCGTCAAGACCCTGCACCCGAAAGTACATGGCGGTATTCTCGCCCGGCGTGACTTACCCGAGCACATGTCGACCATCGCCGAGCACGGTATCGAGACCATCGATCTGGTCTGCGTGAACCTTTACCCCTTCAGCGAAACCGTCGCCCAGCCGGGTGTGACATTGGAAGACGCCATCGAGAATATCGACATCGGCGGCCCGGCCATGGTGCGCTCCTCCGCCAAGAACTATGCCGGCGTGGCCATCGTTACCGACCCGGCGGATTATGCGGCACTGATCGAGGAAATGCAGGCCAACGGCGGCGCACTGACGCTGGCCACCCGTTTTGGCCTGGCCAAGAAGGCCTTCACGCACACTGCACGCTACGACTCGGCCATTGCCAACTGGCTAACCTCGCTGGATGAGGAGAACAAACCGCAGCAGTTCCCCGACAAACTGCAGTTTGCCTTCGACCGTGTCGAAACGCTGCGTTACGGCGAAAATCCGCACCAGCAAGCGGCCTTTTATCGCGATCCGACGCCGATTCCCGGCAGCATCGCCGCTTACCAACAGATCCAGGGCAAGGAACTTTCGTACAACAACATCGCCGACGCCGATGCGGCTTGGGAATGCGTCAAGACCTTCAACACGCCGGCCTGCGTCATCATCAAGCACGCCAATCCCTGCGGTGTAGCGGTCGACGCCCACCTGCTCGCCGCTTATGAAAAAGCGTTCAAAACCGATCCCAGCTCAGCCTTTGGCGGCATCATCGCCTTCAATGGCACGGTGGACGCCGATGTGGTGGCGGCGATGAACGAGCGCAAACATTTTGTCGAAGTGCTGATCGCACCGGCCTTTACCTTGGCGGCCAAGGAAATGCTCGCCAGCAAACAGAACCTGCGCGTACTCGAACTGCCGCTGGCCAACAACAGCAACCCCTACGAATTCAAGCGCGTCGGCGGAGGACTGCTCGTGCAATCGCCGGATCTGTTCAACGTTCAGCTTTCCGACCTCAAGGTGGTGACCGAGAAAGCGCCGACGGTCGGGCAGATCGAAGACCTGATCTTTGCCTACCGCGTTGCCAAATTCGTCAAGTCGAACGCCATCGTTTTCTGCGGCGACGGCATGACTTTAGGCGTCGGTGCCGGGCAAATGAGCCGCGTAGACTCGACGCGTATCGCTGTCATCAAGGCCAACAACGCCGGACTGCCGCTCGTCGGTTCCTGCGTCGCCTCGGATGCCTTCTTCCCCTTCCGCGACGGTATCGAAGTACTGGCCGAAGCCGGTGCCCAAGCCGTCATCCAGCCGGGTGGCTCAATGCGCGACGAAGAAGTGATCGCCGCCGCCAACGAGCACGGACTAGCCATGGTGTTCACCGGTGCCCGGCACTTCCGTCATTGATTAATTCACCACCAAGACACAAAGAACACCAAGTTTCACAAAGTTTTTCTTGGTGTACCTGGGTGCCTTGGTGGCTTTGTGGTGAAAGGTCTTTATGAAACTCCTCGTCATCGGTTCTGGCGGTCGCGAACACGCGCTGGCTTGGCGTCTGGCCAAGACCCCTGGTTTACAAAAAGTCTTTGTGGCGCCGGGCAATGCGGGTACAGCGCATGAGCACGAACTTGAAAATATCAATATTAGCGACCCGGTAGCCCTCGCCGATTTTGCCGAAAGAGAAAAGATCCAGCTCACTGTGGTCGGCCCCGAAGCGCCTTTAGCGGCCGGAATCGTCAATCTATTCCGCACACGCGGCCTGAAAATTTTCGGACCAACCAAGGAAGCGGCGCAGCTCGAAAGTTCGAAGGATTTTGCCAAACGCTTCATGGTGCGGCACAAAATTCCAACGGCGGCTTATGAGACATTCTCCGACGCTGCTGCGGCGCACGCCTACGTCGAAAGCAAGGGCGCGCCCATTGTCATCAAAGCCGACGGGTTGGCGGCGGGCAAAGGCGTTGTCGTCGCCCTGTCGCTCGAAGAAGCGCATCGTGCCATCGATAACATGCTTTCCGATAATAAATTGGGCGGGCAGAACAATGCGGCCGGCGCTCGTGTTGTCATCGAAGAATTTCTCGAAGGCGAGGAAGCCAGTTTTATTGTTATGGTCGATGGCAAAAGCGTACTGGCCCTGGCCTCCAGCCAGGATCACAAACGTATCGGCGACGGCGATAGCGGACCGAACACCGGCGGGATGGGCGCTTACTCGCCGGCACCGGTGGTGACACCGGACATCCACGCCAAGACAATGCGCGAGATCATCCTGCCCACGGTGCGCGGCATGGCCGCAGACGGCATTCCTTATACCGGGTTTCTTTATGCTGGCTTGATGATTGGCAAGGATGGTTCGGTGAAGACGGTCGAATTCAATTGCCGTATGGGCGACCCGGAAACGCAGCCGATCATGATGCGCTTGAAGTCGAATCTGCTGACGCTGCTCGAACACGCGGTAGCTGGCAAACTCGATCAGGTTGAAGCCGAATGGGATCGCCGCGTTGCGCTGGGCGTCGTGCTGGCGGCAGCCAACTACCCGGACACCCCACGCAAGGGCGATGTCATCACCGGGATTCCGCTCGAATCCGAGGATACCCATGTTTTTCATGCTGGGACGGCCGAGCAGAATGGCATGTTAGTCACGGCTGGCGGTCGGGTGTTGTGCGTTACGTCGTTGGGGGACAACGTCAAACAGGCGCAGAAACGCGCCTACGACGCACTGCTCGGCATTTACTTCGACGGTATGCAGTGCCGCCGTGACATCGGTTATCGAGCGATTACGCGGTGAACGAGGTGCA
>CAXNNH010000155.1:0-5124 GCA_964203325.1 Burkholderiales bacterium
GGTTGCCGCCATCGGCATGGTAACCGGGCGCGATGGTGGCGACAGTACGTGCCGACAATAGTTTGATGGTTGCCATGATTGCCGCTTTCATGAAGTCCAGGTTACCCTTAAGGTTACCCCAAATACGTGAATTTGAGCGAATGTCGGCAAGCTTCAGCGAACAGAAATCAGAAAATATCCAATAGAATCCAAGTTGTTAAGTACACGCTTGAACATTGGCGATCATTGGTTAGGCGGCCACCATCTCCGCCATTATAAAGAATAAGCCCATGATTTTATGGGCTTTTTTCTTGCCTGCTGTTTCCTGCCCACAAAGTAAACATACAACTCGATGATCAAGTTTTTGAAGCGAGAGTGAGCGCGTAGAGGGCAATTTCCTCTACGCGGAAATTGCCCGGAAGCGTAGCGAAGGGGGGATCTTGTCGCTCAAGGTCTCTACCACTCATATGTTTTGCGGACGGAGCCAGCGGGGTCCACTTCCAGTTTGCCTTCATCGATAACCATTGTGCTGGTTGCCGATCTCGATGACGAAACGCAGAGCGCACCGTTTTGAATGGTGCAGACAACCCGATAATTGTCGGTACGGTAGCGTCAAAAAACTCCGGGCATTGATGCACACACAAGGCAAGCGCTGCGATTTTTTCAACGAAAAAACAGACGCAGAAATTAGGGCACAAAACTTGTCGATGCCCGAAGACCCGCATGGATAAACGATCTCCGAGGGGGTGGTCTGGAGAATGGCGTAAACAGGGCGTCTCCGGGCAGCACCTCTGTAGAACGAGCACTGGCGCGGCTTCCAGGCCGCCGGCGATCCTGTTATGAATCAAAGTCACGGATTAAGTAGAACCGCCGCTCCGGCGAAGGGGACTTCACTGCCGTTGGTGATGGCCAGGTACATTACCTGTAGATCGAGGCTGCCGGTCGGTGCGAGGAAGTGATAGTCGTCGATGTAGCCTTCCGCCGTGTCGTTGAGCAGGTCGCCGTTTGGCCATAGGAAATTGACATTACGGGCGATGCTTTGACTCTCCCAATCTTCGAAGTCCACCCGGTCGGTTTGCCCGGTTTTACTGCCATCTGCATAGATCATCTTTTTCGGGCCAAGGAAGGGGAGCGAGCCGGAGAGCTTGCCGCTGGTGATCGACGGGTCGCCGTAGTAAAGCTTGTAGCTCACACCACCCAAGTGCATCGGGAAAGCTGCCTGCGCGCTCTTGAACAGCTTGGGGCAACCCGTCGCTTCGTATTGCACACTCCACGCACTGCCGTCCCATACTGCGTAGCCGTGATTCATGTTGGACGTCGAGCAACCGACAATGCTGTCGGTCGTGAACACCATGAAAGTGCCGGCGGCACCGTCCCAGCGCCAGTCGCTTAACACCGGGTAGCCGACCTTGTTTTGCCGGGCGTTGCGGATTTTGCTGTTCGCTCCGCTGCTATCGCCTTCGACGCCGACGGCCAGGGTGAACGTACAGCCGCCACCGCTGGTGAAATCGGCGGTAGTCGAACAGGTGGTCGCTGCACCGGCGTTGAAATCCTGTCCGACATAGCCATCGACGCTGTCGATGGAAAAAATTCGCGTCTTGTTGTCAGCTCCCGACGCCTCGAAGAATAAACGCACCTTGCTGCCCAGCGCCGTGGATAGCGCGATACCTTGTCCGGTGGCGACGGTCTTGACCAGGGTCGCGGCGGTCGCCGGCGTAATGAGTCCGGTAGTGCCGCCGCTGCCGATGAAACTCAGATAGCTGGATGGGGTGCTGGCCGTCGTGGCCGTGCTGGTCATCGCTGTCGTCAGTGCCTGGCGCGGACTGACCGAGCCGTTTGGGCCGTAGTAAAGCTGAATGCGGTTCGCCGTACTGCCGCCGGCTTCTGCGCCGAAGCGGGTAGCGCTGATGCGCACATTGCCATCGCTGACGATGCGCGTCAGGCCCGCCGTGGTGTTGCCGCTCCCCTGCAACTGCCAGTATTCGTCTGCGGTGGTGGCCGAAACCGCCGTTGCGCTGCCGGAGCTTGTGCAGGTGGCATCGCCGCAGGCTTTGACGATCACGTTATAAGCGGTGCCCGCCTTGAGGCCGCTCAACGTCGCTGACGTGCTACCCGTGCTGGCGCTAAAGCTCACCGTCGAACCGCCACTCGCTTCCGCTGCGCTGATCACGTAGTGATCGGGGGTGTAATCGCTGGGCGTCGCCCACGAGGCGCTCAGGGTGGTCGACGACGAGATGGTATGACTGCCGACCGTCTGCGTTCGGCTAGTGTTGATCGCAACTCCAGTGGGTGGAGAAAGCGCGGTCGAAACAGGATCGGAGCCAGAATCAGAATCCGCAGCGAGCAGTAGCATCTGCCACGGATGAGCGCGCGATGGGGGCGTTGTTGCCGAGCGGGCGAGCGAAGCCCGACTGTTTCCGGCACTGTTGCTGGCAGTCACAACGCAGGAATAGGACGTGCCCCGACTCAGGCCGTTGACGACAATCGGCGAGCTGTTGGCCGATGCTGTGGCCAATGTGTTCGAGGCTGTCTGGCCGGTGGCAGAGCATACGGCGGTATAGCCGGTCAGCGACGAACCGCCGCTAGCGCCCGGTGCGGAGAAGTGGATGGCGATATGGCCGGGTCCCGTCACCAATGCCTGGATAGTGGGTATAGCCGGCGTAGTCGGGATAGTCGATGTGCTCGGCCTTCCCGGCACAGCGGCGCTGGCGGTCTGTAGTGCCGTATGGCTTGCCAAGAGAGAGAACAGCAACGGAAAAAATAGGGTCTTCATCGAAAATGGCACTCCTGTTTGAAACCAACCGCGTTGTGGGGAGTCGGGAGGTTCCAGTATAGCGAGCACGGACCTTCGTCGGTCACGTACTCCAGTCGTCCACCATTGACCATGACGCTGCAGTGTTCCAGATAAGTGCGTTGGCGTCGATCGCTAGGGAAACGCTGATTTATTCACTTTTGTCATTCCGAACGTAGTGAGGAATCTTAAAAATCTAAAATTTAGATTTCTCGTTCCACTCGCAATGCCAATTAATCAGCGCCTCGCTAGGCGTTGCTCATTCCGTTGCCATCGAGTGCGACGATGGCTTTGGCCTGGTTGAAGTCGTCGGCGTAGCCGCTGGCGTAGAGGCAGCAGGCGAGTTGGTTGGCGAGGGGGAGTGGCAGGGGAAATTCGCCGTTCAGGACGCGGCGCATCCAGTGGGCGGTGCTGGCGGCATCGCAGGCTTCGGGCAGGTGCGGCAGCGATCTGAGGCTGTCGTGTTCGGCTTCGAATAGAACGTCGCAGTTTTGTGCGTGCAAGTATTCGATGCGCGGCCGGCGTTTCGGGTTGGCAAAAGGTTCGCCTTCCGTCCCGCGTAGCAGCAGCGCGTGCGCCTCGACGGCGTTTAGAGTCTGGCGCATGGTCTCGAGGTAATCGGGATGGGTGGCGGCGGCGAGCAATAATCCTTCGCCCTTGAACGGATCGAGCATTTTGACCAGGCTGTGCGCGCTGTTGCGCAGACCCAGCCGGTTGCGCAGGGACAACATATTGCCGAGGCCGGGTGAAATCAGGGAAAGTGGCACATAAGCCAGGCCGTGACTGTCCATCGACTGCTGCGCCTGCGCGTGATGCAGGCACGGCAGGATGCCGAATTCACGCAGAATCTGTGCGGTACTGACCCGGCCGTAGCCTTCGATCAGACCGTGCAGCAATACCGGAACGCCGAAGCGTTGCAGCAGCAGAGCGAGCAGCGGTGTCAGATTTCCCTCTTTTCGCGCGCCGTTATACGTCGGGATCACCACCGGCCGAACGCGCCCGCGTGGGCGATTCAGTCGGTAAGTGCGCTGGTGGCTGGCGTTGAGAAAGCCGATCGTTTCTTCGGTGGATTCGCCCTTCATGCGCAGGGCAATCGTAATGGCGCCCAGCTCAAGATCGGCCACGCCACCGTCAAGCATGGCGCCGTAAAGTTGAGCGGCGTCTTCGCGGCTCATGTCGCTGGCGCCGGTGCAGCCACGTCCCAACTCCCTGATAAAGTGCGCGGTGTTCATAGTGTCTCCGATTCTTTTTCAGGCGACGATAAGGGAAATAGGGGAAACTGCCAGGCCGGCGAGCATCTGCTTTATTTCCGGGACGCAGGAGCCGCAGAAGGTGCCGCATTTCAACTTTTCCTGCAGCGCGGCGAACGTGGTGGCCGGCGTTGTTGCCAACTCGGCCAAAATTTGCGCTTCGCTGATGTCGGCGCATTTACAGACAATGCGGCTTTTAACCGGGAGCGTGCTCGGTGCCTGGCCAATCGGCGCCACCGCCCAGCGGATCAGCGCCGCATCAAGCGTATCGTCGGCCATGACCTCTTTAAGCCAGGACTGAGCCTGGGTTTCTCCGGCCAGACGAATGCCGATTAGCTTACCGTCGGGCGCCACGGCGCGTTTGCTGATCTGCCGACCTTTGTCGGCGTAGAGAATGGCCGAATCGTCGGCATCCAGCCCGAACAAAGCGTCGATGGCGCGCAAGCGGGACTCGGGCAGCGGTTCGGCGAGGGCGGCGCGAAAAATGACCAGCGGTGCCGTGCGACCGTAAAGGCCCACCGTCGCGTAGGGAAAATCGGCGAGCAGCGTGCGCGCTTTCTCCAGCAACGGCAGCGCGGCCAGAGCACCTTCTCCGGCCTTGCGCAGCACGATTAAGGGCCACGGCAAAGAGGCTTTTTCGATGGCCACCGCCGCATGTTTCAGTTCGGGCTGCTGCGAGTAGGGGTCGGTCGCCGCCAGGGTTAGCGCATTGACGCCGGGGCTATTCATGAAGCGACTGCCCCAGTGCATCGGCAACCAGGCGCGGCCACGCGCCAGCCCTTCGCCCTGTAACACACGCACGACGATGCTGCCGCGCAGGCTGTCGATGCGCACCAGATCGCCGGATTCAAGACCGCGATGACGCATATCGCAAGGGTGCATGGACAGCAACGGCTCTTCGTCGAGATTAAATAAACGGGCCACCGTGCCGGTACGGCTCATGCCGTGCCACTGATCGCGCAGACGGCCGGAAAGCAGACTGATCGGATGCGCCGCATCGGTACTTTCCGCCGTCGGTCGGTGGCTGACATTGACGAAACGGGCGCGGCCGCTGACGGTCGGATAAACGCCATCGGCGTAAAGACGCGACGGGCCGCTCGTCGC
>CAXNNH010000156.1:0-5068 GCA_964203325.1 Burkholderiales bacterium
CGACGATGAGCCGATTAACCAGATGATTATTCAAGAATGCCTCGCGGCAGACGGCTACGAAATCGATTTGGCTGATGATGGCGATGTAGCATGGGAAATGATGCGGGAAAAGGATTACGACCTGCTGATTCTCGACCGCATCATGCCCAACCTTGATGGCTTGAGTCTGCTCAAACGTGTCAAGGCCGACGAACGCTGGAAATCGGTGCCAGTCATCATGCAAACCGCAGCGGCCAGCCAGCATCAAGTGCGCGAGGGAATCGAGGCCGGTGCTTACTATTATTTGACCAAGCCTTACGAATCCAAGGTTTTGCGCATGCTGGTCAGTGCAGTAGTTGAGGATATCAGCGAGAAAAATCGTCTCAAGGAAGCCGGCACGTATCTGAGCACCACCTTGCGCTTGCTCGATCACGGCGCATTCACCTTCCGTACTTTAAGCGAAGCGCGCAGCATTGCCGCCGGAATTTCCGCGCTCTGTCAGAGTGGGGACAGCGCCGGCATGGGCTTGCTCGAACTACTGGTCAATGCCATCGAGCACGGCAATCTCGGCATCACCTACGCTGAAAAAACCCAGTTGCGTCTTAGCGGGCAATGGGAAGACGAAATCGCCCGACGACTCTCCTGTCCGCCGTGGGAAAATCGTTGCGCGCGACTTGCCTTTCGTCGTGAACAGGATGAAATCGAATTTACCATCGTCGATCAGGGGGCCGGCTTCGATTGGCGTCCTTTTCTCGGCTTCGACCCGGAGCGCGCCTTCGATCCGAACGGTCGCGGTATCGCTATGGCCAAGATGCTCGGCTTCATCTCGCTCGACTATCAGGGCAATGGAAACTGTGTCGTCGTGCGCGCCACCGCCCGCCCGACGTCAGGGCATTAACTATTTTTGCTGGGGAATCGGCCACGATGCAAAGCGAACTTCAACGAAGAATCACACTGTATTGCCTATGGGCAACCGTTGCGGTGAGCGGTGTTTTTTCCAGCATTCTGACACTTCATTTTTTCGGCTTCAATCTCTGGGTGGGGTCCTTCGTACACATCGATCCGCTTCGCTCATTAATCGGCGCGTGGACGATTACCGTTCTGCTGTTCATTCTCGGGCTGCTTTATCGCCGTGGGGGCGACTGGCCGGTCAAGCTATTTACGCTGGCGCTGGTGCCGCCTTTCGTTCTTGGCCTGACGCCTAGCGATTTTGTCAGCGCTGTGCCACAAGCACTGTGGGTTCCCGTGGTTATCGCACTGGCTTTAACCGATTTGATGTGGGCGCTGCTCACCGCTTTGGCGACCTTGATGCTGTTGTTCGGGTATTGGGGGACAGTGCCGGCCTATCAACATCCGATGCCGGTTGCCGTCTCGCTGCTGCTGTTCGGTATCCTGTCCGCCGGGCGAATCATTCAGGATCACGCCGTTAGCAGAGAACGCCAGCAGCGACACGAAGCGGAACAAGCGCGTAGCGAGCTAGTGCAACTGAATGCCCGGCTGGAATCTGAAGTCGCCAAGCGTACCTGCGACATCAATAACGCGCGGCTCAGTGCCGAAGCGGACTCTCAACGCGCTGCAAACGCCTTATCCCTGATGGAAGCCACGCTGGAGGCCACCGATAACGGTATTTTGGTCGTGGACATCACCGGCAAAATTACGTCCGTCAACCGGCGCTTTGCCCAGATGTGGCGGATACCCGACGCACTGATTGCGTCGAACGATGACAGAAAGGTATTGGGCTACGCGCTCGATCAATTGGCCGATCCGCAGCAATTCCTGCGTAAAGTCGAGGCGCTCTACAGCAAACCCGACGCCACCTCGCGCGATACCCTGCTTTTCCGCGACGGCCGGGTATTTGCCCGCTTTTCCCATCCGCAAAAGCTCAATGGGCAGGTTGTCGGCCGAGTCTGGAGTTTTCTCGATATCACCGAGCAGCGAGAGGCCGAGCAGCGCGTGCTACAGCTCTCGCAAGCCATCACCGAGGAGCTTGAACGTGCCGAGTACCAGCGCACGCTGCTGCAGTCGGTACTCAGCGCCATCCCCGATCTGGTGTGGATGAAAGACCAGCAGGGCGTATTTCTGGCCTGCAATCCGGCCTTTGAAAGTCTGCTGGGCGCACCGATGTCGGAAATTCTGGGCAAATCCGATCATGACTTTTTCCCGCATGACGTCGCCGAAGCCTTTCGTAGCGATGATTTGGCCGCTAGTGCCAGCCCAACGCCCCTGGTGCGCGAAGAATGGGTGACCTTTAACAGCGACGGTCATCGTGCCTTACTGGAAACGATTAAAACCTCGGTACGCAGCAAAGACGGTAAACAGCTCGGCGTGCTGGGTATTGCCCGCGACATCACGCGCATGCGCACCTTGATCAACGAACTCGAAAATGCGCGTGGCGAAGCCCTGCAGTCCAGCGAGGCGAAGAGCGCCTTCCTGGCCAATATGTCGCATGAAATTCGCACGCCGATGAACGCGATCATCGGTATGGCCGAACTGTGTCTGGGCACGCCGTTGAATCACCGCCAGCAAAACTATGTCTCGAAGATCAAGTTGGCCTCCGATTCGCTGCTGCACGTCATCAACGACATCCTCGATTTCTCGAAAATCGAGGCCGGCAAGCTGGAGATGGAGCACATCCCGTTTGAGCTGGACAACGTCTTCGAGCAACTGTCGAGCGTGGTTGCTCTACGCGCCGAAAATCAAGGTATCGAACTGTCCTACGATATCGACGACGATGTGGGGCTACTTCTGGTCGGCGATCCCTTGCGCCTCGGCCAGGTGCTGACCAATCTGGTGGGTAACGCGCTGAAATTCTCGGTCGGCGGTAACGTTATCGTCAAAGTGGCGATCCAGGGGACCAGCACCGAGGCGGCGGTCTACCATTTCTCGGTCAGCGATGAAGGCATCGGCATGAGTCCCGAGCAGGTCGCCAGTTCATTCCAGGCGTTTACCCAGGCCGATGTATCGACCACGCGCCGCTATGGCGGTACCGGATTGGGCCTGGCCATTTCGCACCATTTGGTTGAAATGATGCAAGGGCGAATCTGGATCGACAGCACCCTGGGTGCCGGTAGTACCTTCCACTTCACGGTCCAATTTGAACGAAAAGTCCAGAATCGGCGTGCCGACGTCGCCGCACTGACGGCTAAACTGGCGGAACACGCAGCGCGCCCGGTGCTGGTGGTCGACGATAACGCCATCGCCCGGCACATTCTCAAACACGTCATCGCCAAGCTGGGGCTGACGGTGCATACCGCTCAGAGCGCCGACGATGCCTTGGCGCAGGTATCGATGCCGGACGCCCCCGACTATCTGATCTGCCTGGTCGATTGGCGTATGCCCGAGGTCGATGGCGTTGAAACGATTCGTCGCCTGCGCCGCGCAT
The DNA here is from genome assembly GCA_964203325.1 of Burkholderiales bacterium. Lineage (GTDB taxonomy): Bacteria > Pseudomonadota > Gammaproteobacteria > Burkholderiales > Rhodocyclaceae > JACQYA01. The sequence continues at coordinate 3,362 of CAXNNH010000156.1, forward strand.
TCGCCGCACGCTCCCCGGTGCTTCCCAACGCAGCTCCCAACGCAGCTCCCAACGCAGCTTCCCACATTCCGCCGATGATCCTGGTCACTGCCTATAGCCATCATGATGAGTTGTACAAGATCAGCCACGAGATCGACGGTCTGCTGGGCAAGCCGGTCAGCATGCGCGATCTTTATGCCGAGTTAGCGCGCTGCCTGGGTTTGCCCGGTTCGGCAGCGCCGTTGCCTGACCGACGCAAGCGCAAAAACCTGCGCTGGTCGAATTTCCAGGGGCTGGATATTCTGTTAGTCGAAGATGTCGAGGTCAATCAGGAAGTGATTCGGGAATTGTTGGCGGCCGTCGGCTTGTCGGTACGCATTGCCGACAACGGCGCCGATGCGCTAGAGGCCGTCGCGCAAAAGCCACCGGATTTGATTTTGATGGACTGCCATATGCCGGTCATGGACGGCTACACCGCGACGCAGAAATTACGTGAAAACCCCTTGACCCATCATCTGCCCATCATTGCCCTGACGGCGGGCGCAATGCCTTCCGACCGGGATAAATGCTTCGCGGCCGGGATGAACGCGCATGTCACCAAACCGATCGACATGGAAGCTTTGTTCCACAAAATGACCCAATGCCTGGCCGTCGGCACGCTAGAGTCGACGCTAAAAGCGACGCCGCTGGAAGAAGACGGCGAAGCGACGCCCGCATTGCTTCCTGCACTACCAGTGGCACCGCTGCCCTCGACGCCTCCCTTGACGCCAACCTTGCCTAGCTTCCCCGGCATCGATTTGGCCGTCGGCCTGGCGCATGTCGAAGGCCGCCTGCCGTTGCTGTTGCGGGTACTGAAGCAATTCCGCGATAACCAGGGGCGCAAGTTCGAACAACAGTTTGTAGCGGCACTGGCCAACCCGGAATGGGAGCCGCGCATACGGCTGGCGCATTCGCTGAAAGGCGTGGCGTACACGCTGGGCGCGCTTGATCTGGCCGAAGTCGCCGTCGCCCTGCTGGCGGCCACCGAGGCGCACGACGACGTTCAATGCGCGGCCTTGTTTCCGGTCGTGGTTGAACGCCTGAATCTGGTCGCCACAGGGCTGGCCGATCTCGATCAAGTTCTGGAAGAAGCCACTCGACCCATCGCTCCCATCCCGCAGAACGTCACGGCGTCCGGGGATAAAAAATGACAATACCAACAACCAAGGGGCATATCGACATGAGTTCCGCCCGCAATCTTTCCGGAGCAGATCAGCCAGCGGCCAGTACAACAATGACCCGACTGAATGCACATTTTTTGCCGGCCAAGCCCAAGGAGTGGACTTTTGTGCTGGTCGGTGCGCTGGCCGACGCGCGCGAGTTGGCTCTGAATCTACGCGCCTATGGCTTTGCCGTCAGCAACGCACACAGCCTCGACGAAACGTTAAACGCCTGCCAGGCGGGACATTCGATCCTGCTGGCCACGGCGAGCTGGCTAGCCGAACAGGGCGAACGCCTGACCGCCAAGCTGCCGCAGAATGGCGCCAGGCTGCCGCTTTCCTCGCTTTCCCCGCTTGTTCCTCTTTCTTCCCCTGCCGATACGGCCCAACTGGCGCATTTACGGGTCGCCGTCGTCGACGACGATCCTTTCATCGTGCAGGCCAGATTGCGACGGCTGGGCGTAACACTGTTGCTCGATGCGCCGTTGGATGCTGAACGCTTGCTCACCGAGCTGGCTGGATTGGCCTG
>CAXNNH010000157.1:0-5047 GCA_964203325.1 Burkholderiales bacterium
CGCCCTTCTTCATCAGCGTCAAGCGCACCTTGCTGCCATCGGCGGCGACCACACGCAAGCCACGCCACTGCGGAATCGCCAGATGCTGCTTGACCAGCGCAATCAAACGATGGTTGATCTGAGCAAACGCCGGGGCGCTGATCTTGACGCGCGCTTTACCAAAAGCCTGTGCCTAAACAACGCGCAGCGAATCGGCGCGGTTCCCCAGATGGGCAAAGAAACGGTCGAGTTCCGACTGGAGACGGCGCTTTGCAGCCCGGACAGCAGAAAAGTCACAACTGTCGGGCAGTTAAGGATGCGGTCATGCGTGAAAAATGCGGCTTGAGGCGAGCCGACTCAAGAAGTTCTCGGGAAAACAAATACTTTGAAAACTCATCAAATATTTTAGCATATGAAGCGTTTCATTAAACTACCCTTTATAAACAATATATTAGAAGCGCATTATGTGCAAAAATGGTCGCTAACTCAAGCATTAACTTCACAACCCAATTGTGCTAAGTTGAGAGGATTGTTTTCGAGACCCCCTTCAATTATCGGTATGATTCGGCAATTTTTAAGACGAGTTCTTACGAATCACAAATGCTCTCGGTCAGGCAAAAGCATTCAGAAAAACACCAATTTGCCCAAGTTCGCTATTGTTACTTTCGACTCGGCTATACAAAGAGGTGGCCTTCTCAGTGGAAGGTGTTGTCGTTGCTTCGCGCTGCTTCACCGCAACTTCCATCCGTGCTGCATTTTCCATTCGGGTGGCTTGCGCGGCAACGCTGTGATCCTGTGGTGAGGGTTCTGCCGGCGCCAGTGCAGTAGCCCGTATGTGCTGCGCCTTCGGAATAGTATCCTCCGGTGTGCGAGCTGGCGAAGCATCAATTGAAACCTCGCCAGCTACAGCGTAACGCTTATTATCCGGGCCAGTTTCATAAGTGTAAGACGCCCCGCCGCGCACCAGGTCAGCACCCACCGAAAGGTGAGCTTGTTCGTGCGTACGCACCTTCTGGTCTATCTGTTTAAGTTGATTTACCTGACGCTGTTGCTCAGGTGTCAACCCCTCTACACCGGTCGCGGCCTTGTCCGCCTCACCACCGGTTCGGCGCTTGCTCGCCTGTAGCGCACCGACGGGATTCTCAAATATTGAATTCGTCTGGGCTGTGCTGGTTGTCACGCTGTGGGTCATGGAACAGGCCTCGGTAAGACTGCTTCCTCAATTCAGGATAGGCATCAAACCAATGATTTTCAAGACATTCAGTCTTCGTGTACTTTCAATATTTCTCGGGCGTGTTGGCGTGTGATGGCAGTAATTTCGACTCCGCCCAGCATGCGAGCGATTTCCTCAACTCTTTCATCATAATCCAGCATTGATACCCGACTTCGAATATGACCATTTTCAGCATTTTTCACGACCTGCCATTGCCAGTTTGCGCAAGCGGCCACCTGCGGCAGATGGGTTACAGAAAGCACTTGCCGTTCGCTTCCCAACCCGCGCAAGAGTTGCCCCACTACTTCAGCAACTCCTCCCCCAATGCCTACATCGACTTCGTCAAAAATCAGCGTTGGTACTTGTGCTGCCTGACTCGTAACGACCTGTATTGCCAGACTAATGCGGGAAAGCTCTCCTCCTGATGCCACTTTAGCCAAGGAGCGTGATTCATTTCCTGCCAGGCCGGCGATACGAAAATCAACCTGTTCAAAACCAAATGCACTACCATTCTCAATAGGCACTAAACAAATGTCGAAACGACCTCCGCCCAAAGCCAGTTGTTGCATAACGCGACTGACATCAGCGGAAAGTGTTGTAGCAGCCACCAGCCGCTCTTTAGAGAGGGAACGAGCGATCTCGCCATAACGTAACTGCAGCGCCGCAACACGTGCCTCCAAACCGGCTATGTCTGCTGCCGCGCCAAGTTCAGCCAATCGCGCACGCCAGCGCGAATACAACGCAGGCAAATCTTCAGGAAGCGAACGGAATTTTCGGGCACAGCCAAGTACGGCTTGGATACGGTGCTCTATATCGTCTAGGCGTTGAGGATCTAGCTCGGCGCGATCAGCATAGCGTCGCAATGCGTGCACCGCCTCGGAAAGTTCGGCTTGCGCCGATTGCAGTAACTGAGCCACCTCAGCCAAAGCGGGATCGTACTCGACCAAGGGGTCTAAACGGCTGGCGACCAAGTCGACCAGGTTCTCGCAGGAACTATCACCTTCAGACAAGACCTCTAGTGCGTACTGTGCGCCCTCTAAAATCTTTGCTGCATGGGCCAGTCGCCTGTGTTCGCTGTTAAGTGTTCCCCATTCATCTACCGAGAAACTGAGTGCTTCAAGTTCGCTGATCTGCCATTCAAGTTGCTCACGTTCTTGGGTCAGCGCATCAATTCCTCCGCGTGCGGCATCGAGAGCTATTTTTGACTCTCTCCAGTGATGCCACGCCATTGTTACTTCAGCCAACAGCGAGTTGAGTCCTGCGTGTGTATCAAGCAAGGAACGTTGAGCATCACCGCGCAACAAAGACTGGTGGGCATGCTGACCATGGATATCGATCAGTGATTCGGCGATTTTACGCAACTGCTGGATAGTCGCGGGGGATCCGTTAAGGTAGGCCCGGGAGCGGCCATTAGTATCAACGGTGCGACGCAGTAGCAACGCCCCTTCCTCGACATCCAGATCGTGTTCGCGCAACCATTCAGTAGCTGTTGGAGCATCTTTGAGGTCAAATTCAACCACCACCTCGGCACGCTCGCTGCCCATACGAATCAATGTGGAGTCTGCGCGCTCGCCCAACGCAAAGGCTATCGCATCGACAAGAATCGACTTTCCAGCGCCCGTCTCACCGGTGAGCGCTCCAAACCCCTTCTCAAACACTAGTTCAAGACGGTCAACCAGTACAAAATCACGTATTGTCAAATGGCGCAGCATCGTTTCTATGTAACCTCAAAAAAACTCAATGCCCTTTTGGCTGCTCACTCCAGTGGAGCTTTTGACGCAGCATGGCAAAATAACTGTAACCGGGCGGGTGCAAGAGACAGATTGAATGTTCAGAGCGTCGAATGAGTACTGCGTCTCTCTGCTTCAAATCGGCGGTGACCTGACCATCAAAGTGTGCTCGTGAATCGGTTGCATGTACGATACGAATTTCGATCTCATTGCGGTCGCCGACCAAAATCGGTCTATTACTCAACGCATGCGGGCAAAGCGGCACCAGAGCAATTCCTGAAATTTGCGGATGAAGAATAGGGCCATTCGCCGAAAGCGAGTAAGCGGTAGAACCAGTCGGTGTCGCGACAATCAGCCCGTCCGAACGCAAATTGTAGATGAATTCGCCGTCAATAAAGAGCTCGAACTCTATCATTCTCCCAATCGCCCCTTTGTCGACCACAACATCATTGAGCGCCAGATTCGAGAGGATACATTCCCCATCGCGTAGCACCTCCGCATCGAGCAGCATGCGGGTTTCGGGTACGAACCTACCCTCAAGAAGATCTTCCATGCAGACCAGCATCTCGCTACGCGCAATATCAGTCATGAAACCGAGTCTGCCCTGATTGACACCCACTAGAGGCACTTGATAGCGCGCCAATTGGCGCGCAGCGTTGAGCATGGTGCCGTCACCACCGAGTACGATTGCTATATCCGCTTGCGTACCAATCGACGCAAAATCGCGGCTTTTCCACGGTAGGGAACTCAACAGATCGCCAACATTTCGCGCCGTTTCTTCCTCGACCAGTACGTTAATTTTTCGCACATGCAGATACCCAGTTAACAGGCGCAGTGACTCGGCGATTTCGGGACTCTGGTATTTTCCGATCAACGCTATCGTTTTCGGAGGAACGCGAACGTTATCAGACACAGGGATGTAAGCATTATTCATGAGGCGAATTAAACCACACTTGAAAGCCTTAGCACCCCTCAACTACCTCGTTTATTCGTCTGCCCGGACGGCACTCACCCCGACCGCGCTACAGCCATTATCGACAAACTATTGCCGACCATGCCGCACCGGGCGGTGATTCGTGCCTCGCTAGAGAACCGTGGCGCGCTAATCCAGGTGCGCAATCTGGAAGAAACGTGCTCCATCGCCACCCGCATTGCCCCTGAATACTTGGAGTTGTCGCTCGACGACTACTGCGCCGGCCCCAAGCACCTCTTGCCACCCTCAGGTAGTGCCTGCGTCGGTGTTTACGACTTCCAGAAGCGGAGCAGCCTGATCCGTGTTTCTCAAGCCGGTTCCCGAAGACTGGACCGCATCGAGAATGTCCCTGGCTGCAAGACCGATGTCGCTGATGCCCAATGGCTGGCCACGTGGGCGCGAGCCGGTCTGCTCCGTGCCTCATTCATCCCACCTGCCAACATCCGGCACTTGCGCCTGATTGCCCGCCAGCGCCAAAAACCCGGTGGCATGCCGACCTCCGAGAAGAACCTGTTGCATAAAGTGCTGGCGGATGCGGGCATTCGGCTCAACGTACGGGTCTCCGACATTTACGGCCATGCCGGGTGTACGATGGTCAAAGCACTGATCGAGGGCAAGCCCGTCAATGAGGTGCTGAATCTTGCCGGATGCTTGCGTGCCAGTCGTGAGCTGTTGTTTGATGCCCTGCAACCGGAAGAACTCAGCGGCCCGCATGTGTTCGTGCTGAAGGAGATCATGGCCCACATCAAGGAATTGGAAGTCCGCATGGGTCGGTTTGAGCAGGTGTTAATCCAGGGGATTGACGCGTGGCGACCGCAACTGATTCTGTTGCAAACCCTCCCCGGCATTGATCTCATGGGCGCAGCGATGCTGCTCGTGGAAATCGGCACCGACATCACGGGTTCGATATTTTTGTCATAAAGATGACGATTTTTGCGGTATTTCAACGTAGCCATGCGAAATTGCGGCTGATCGAGGCGTTTCGAGACGGGAACGGCCAATTCAAGCACCGTACGCTGGCAACACTGGGGCGGCTCGATCAGATCACCGACGATCTTGATTCGGTGATCTCGGGCTTGCTCAAGCTCACCGGCCGCCCCGATTTCCTGAAGACGCCTGCGCCGTCGGTCGAATTTGAATCGGCGCGTGCCT
>CAXNNH010000158.1:0-5037 GCA_964203325.1 Burkholderiales bacterium
CGCGTCTTTTACCTGATCGCTCGTTCGACCAAATCGACGCTCACGGTGCTGATAGGAAGAAATTGCTGCATCAAAAGCAACCGTATTGAATTCCGGCCACAGAATATCAGTGAAGTAAAACTCGGAGTACGCTAATTGCCAGAGAAGGAAATTACTGATCCGCTCTTCCCCGCCCGTACGGATGAAAAGATCGGGCTCAGGAGCATAATTCATCGCTAGATGAGGCGACAGATCGGATTCAGTCCACTGCCCTTGCTTTTGCGGCTGAAGCGCAGACATACGGTTGACTGCCTGCAAAATATCCCATCGCCCTCCATAGTTTGCGGCTATAGTCAATGTCAAACGTGTGTTAGCAGCCGTTTTCTCCTCAGATCCGCGAATCAACGACTGCAGATGTACATCGAATCGCGAAAGATCCCCGACCACCTTCAAGCGAACACCATTGCGGTGTAACTTAGCAACCTCCTGTTGTAAAGCACGTATAAAGAGTTGCATAAGTAGCGTCACCTCCTCTTCAGGGCGACGCCAGTTCTCGGAGCTAAACGCAAACAGGGTCAGGTATTCGATTCCACGCTCAAGACAATGCCTGACGGTATCGCGAACTATTTCTACTCCGCGATGGTGGCCAGCCACGCGAGGCATGAAGCGTTTTTTGGCCCAGCGCCCATTTCCATCCATGATAATAGCGACATGGCGTGGCACGGCCATGGGAGTAGGAATATCCCGAGTGGAGCTGGTAAAGATCGCCATCGGGCGTTAGCGTCCGATGCCCCTCAGACTGCCATCAACTCGGCTTCTTTTTGCATCAAATGCTTATCGATTTCGGCAATATACTTATCGGTGAGCTTCTGAATTTCATCCTGAGCACGACGCTCATCGTCTTCGGAGCACTCTTTATTTTTCAACAGATCCTTCAGCGTAGCGTTGGCATCACGGCGCAAGTTGCGCATGGCGATTTTGGCAGCTTCACCCTCACCCTTGACAATCTTGGTCATATCGCGACGTCTCTCTTCGGTCAGCGCTGGCATCGGCACGCGGATCAAGTCACCTTGGGAAGCGGGATTCAGACCGAGGTCGGCATCGCGAATTGCCCTTTCGACCTTACCGGACATCACTTTTTCCCAAACTTGTACTCCGAGCGTACGAGCGTCGAGCAGCGTGACATTGGCGACGGTATTTACCGGTACCATCGCACCGTAATACTCAACTTGAACATGATCGAGTAGGCCAGTATGGGCACGGCCAGTTCGTACTTTTGCAAGATCAATTTTGAGCACTTCAATAGTCCTCTGCATCTTGTGTTCAGTACTACTTTTCAGATCTGCAATCGACATTTCTAGCTCCCTCAGCAATAGACCAGCGTGCCCTCGTTCTCACCGAGTACGACGCGCTTTAAGGCACCTGGCTTAAAGATTGAAAAAACATTGATCGGCAGTTTCTGGTCACGGCACAGCGCGAAGGCAGTTGCGTCCATCACCGCCAAGTTTTGAGAAATTGCCTCATTGAAACTAATCCGTTCATAACGTATGGCGTTAGTATCTTTCTTTGGATCAGACGAGTAAATGCCGTCGACCTTGGTTGCTTTAAGCACAATTTCGGCACCGATCTCGGCACCGCGCAAGGCTGCAGCGGTATCGGTCGTAAAAAAAGGATTTCCCGTCCCGGCAGCAAAAATAACCGTCCGCCCCTGCTCTAAATAACGAATAGCCTTGCCGCGAATATAAGGCTCAACCACTTGCTCGATTGCCAGCGCCGATTGAACGCGGGAAACCATGCCGGCAATACGCATTGCATCATGCAGAGCCAAGCCATTCATTACCGTGGCCAACATACCCATGTAATCAGCCTGCGCTCTGTCCATACCGGTAGCTGCGGGAGCAACACCGCGAAAAATATTGCCCCCACCAATCACGACTCCAACCTGCACACCCAAATCAACTACTGCTTTGACCTCCTCGACGATTTCTGAAATCGTCTGTCGGTTAATACCGTAAGCATCCGCGCCCATGAGAGCCTCACCGGACAACTTGAGCAGAATACGTTTGAATTTCGGTGTGCTTGTCGTCATGAGCGTCAATAAACTCCGATTATTTCTGAGCGGCAGCGGCGGCTTGAGCGGCCACTTCAGCAGCAAAATCGTTGACCTTTTTCTCAATGCCTTCACCAACGATGAACAGCGTGAAACCGGCTACAGTAGCGTTCTTGGCCTTGAGTAACTGCTCAATGGTTTGCTTGCCATCTTCCGCCTTGACAAAAACCTGGCCGAGTAGCGTTACTTCCTTGAGGAATTTCTGCACAGAACCTTCGGCAATCTTCTCGATCATCGTCTCCGGCTTACCTGCCTCCTTGGCTTTCTCAATGGCAACACGACGCTCGCTATCAATCAAATCAGACGAAACACCGCTCGAATCCAGCGATTTGGGCTTGGAGGCCGCTATGTGCATCGCCAAGTCCTTGGCCATCTGCTCGTCACCGCCCACCACATCCAGCAGCACCCCGATCTTTGCACCACCATGAATATAAGAAGCCAACTTGCCTTGGGCCTCAATACGCACGAAACGACGAATCGATAAATTCTCACCGATCTTACCTACCAACGCACTACGCGTCGATTCGACAGTACCTCCACCCATCGGCAGTACCGACAACGCGGCAACGTCAACTGGAGCTGAGGTCGCCACTAGCTTGGCGCAATCCTTAGTTAGCTGTATAAAATCATCGTTTTTGGCAACAAAATCAGTTTCACAGTTAATTTCTATCATGGCACCCATCTTGGTGTCGCTAGAAATGTAAACAGCCACCAGACCTTCTGCAGTGACCCGGCTTGCTGCCTTGGTCGCTTTAGAACCTAGCTTAACGCGCAAAATCTCTTCTGCCTTGACCATGTCGCCAGCAGCTTCGGTCAGTGCTTTTTTGCATTCCATCATCGGTGCGTCAGTTTTTTCGCGCAACTCTTTTACCATGCTCGCGGTAATTTCTACCATGCTATCTCTCCACTTGCGGACACGGCCGGGATTGCCGGCCGTGCCTCGTTCAATATCAATACGGCTGAAACAAACTATTACTCGGCAATTTCTTCTTCAATGAAGTCGTCGCCAGAACCCGCAGCAATAATCTCATCGACAAACTGACTGCGTCCTTCGAGGATCGCATCGGCCACACCACGAGCATAAAGACGAATAGCGCGGGACGAATCATCATTACCCGGAATAATATAATCAACACCTTCCGGTGAATGATTGGTATCAACCACGGCGATCACGGGAATCCCCAGTTTGTTGGCTTCGGTAATAGCGATCTTGTGATAGCCAACGTCAATAACAAACAACGCATCAGGAAGACTGCTCATATCCTTAATACCACCGATCGACTTCTGCATCTTAACAAGCTCGCGCTGCGTCATCAGAGCTTCTTTCTTACCGAGCCGTTCAAGAGAACCATCTTCCGCCATGGTTTCCATGTCTTTCAAACGCTTGGTTGATTGCTTGATGGTTTTGAAATTGGTCAACATACCGCCCAGCCAGCGCTGATCGACGTAAGCAGAACCGGCGCGAATCGCCTCTTCGGCGAGAATTTCACGCGCTTGGCGCTTAGTACTGACAAAAAGGATATTGCCCTTATTGGCAGACAGCTTGCGCACAAAAGACATAGCTTCGTTGTATTTGGCAAGCGTCTTCTCAAGATTAACGATATGAATCTTGCTACGAGCACCAAAGATATACGGTGCCATCTTCGGATTCCAGAAACGGGTTTGATGACCGAAGTGAACACCGGCCTCTAGCATTTGACGCATGGTTGCGGACATACGAAAACTCCATAAGGGTTAAACCACCATTCGCCTACCTACCGTCCGCCTATGGGCGAACACCCTTGAAAACAGACGAATGTGCGTAATTAGCATACCACCACACTGCGGCACGCCCGTGTACCGAACATGGCACACACTCAGCTCTACCGACCCAAGCAGGTAAAGAGTGGCGATTGTACCACTGAATAAAGCCAAAATTCAATTCCATATCGCTACAGCACGGCAATCGTTTACGCGAACGTCGTAAACCCGTTAAAAAAATCGTTTACGATCAGTCATTTATGACGAAGCCTTGTAAACCCATTAAAAAGGGTGCCTACTCTCGCTATTTATCGAGGGGCAAGAATGACGTTGCAGGAAGCGTTTGCAGGGGTCGAGGATCACCGCCGAGGGCCGGCGCAGCGATACGACCTGAAGGAAATGATCGTTATGGCCATTTGCGCGGTGCGGTGCGGACGGATGGGTCGATGTCGCGGACGGGTGCGAAGGCGAGGAAGACTGGCTGAAGACATTCCTTGTCCTGAAAAAGGGGACGCCCTCGCATGACACGTTTGGCGAAGTATTTCGTGTTCTGGACGCGGCGGTGTTCGAGCGTTGCTTCCGGCAGTGGGTTGCCCGCATCGTCGGCGTGGCCGAGGGGGTTGTGGCGTTCGACGGCAAGACGGTGAGAGGATCGAAGGACGGACCGAATACGGCACTACACAGGGTCAGTGCCTATGCCACCACGCTGGGCGTATCGCTGGGACAGGAAGGCACGGCGGGCAAGGGCAACGAACTTGCGGCGATCAAGGCGCTGCTGGATACGCGGGTACTCAAGGGCTGCCTTGTGACGATGGACGCCTTGGGCTGCCCGACGGAGGTCGTCGAGAAAATCGTCGCTCAGGGCGGAGATTATGTTCGGGCGGTCAAGGACAATCAGAAGACGCTGTCGCAGGCCATCGTTGAGTATCTTCGATACCGCCATCGCGTTCGATTTCCGCAACATCGCCGTACAAAAATGCACCTCGGTCGAGAAGAATCACGGCCGGATCGAAACCCGTCGTGCCGTCTTTGTTCCCGACGTCTCGTGGAGGGACAAGCCCATGCGCGAGGGATGGAAGAAGCTCGCCGCAGTCGGCATGATCGAGTCCGAGCAAGAGATCAAGGGCAAGGTGAGCGTCGATCGGCGCTACTTTAGCGTCAGCGCTGGAGTAAAGACAGTCGAGCCGTTCGCACACGCCGCGCGAGCC
>CAXNNH010000159.1:0-5025 GCA_964203325.1 Burkholderiales bacterium
GACTTGATAGACTGACCTCCTTCTAGGCATTGACAGCATTCATGCTGCAATGCAGAATCTAGCCCCTTAGCGAGCGGCTACTAATCCAGCTCATATCTCAATCCCCGCAAGGAAAAAACTATGTCACTGCCGCCGGAATCCTTTCCTCCCGCAATGCAGAATTTTGTACAGGCAGGTCAGGCCTTGGCGCAGCATTTTCTGGCCTACCTCAATACGCAGCAATCGGCTTCTGCTCCTTCGCTTGCCCCAGCAGAGCTTCCCAACCCCGAACAACTGCAGCAAATGGCCGGTCTGCAGAAATCGTTTCTCGATCAGCAGTCGCAGTTGTGGAGTTCGATGTTGTTACGGGCCAAGGGCGAGACGGTCGCACCCATTGCCACCGGAGAACCAGGAGATCGTCGTTTTTCCTCGCCAGAATGGCAGAGCAGTCCGGTGTTCGACTATGTTCGCCAAGCCTATCTAATTAACTCGCGCTTCATTCGCGAACTGGTTGAGATTTTGCCTGCCGAGGATGAAAAAGCTAAAAATATCGCACGTTTCAAGGCCCGGCAGTACATTGATGCCATGTCTCCGGCCAACTTCGCGGCCACTAATCCGGAGTTCGTTCGTTTGGCGCTCGAAACCAATGGGCGCAGCATTACTGACGGTATTAACAATCTGATCCAGGATTACGAGAAAGGCCGTATTTCGTTGACCGATGAGTCTGTCTTTGAGATTGGCTCCAATCTGGCGACAACACCGGGCGCAGTGATCTTCGAAAACGAAGTCATGCAGCTCATTCAGTATGCACCGACAACCGAGAGGGTTGCCGTAAGGCCGCTGCTGATTGTTCCACCGTGCATCAACAAGTTTTATATCCTGGACTTGCAGCCGGAAAACTCTTTTGTCCGCTATGCCGTCGAACAAGGCAACACTGTTTTCCTGGTCTCCTGGCGCAATCCGCAGGCCGAACATGGAACACTGACTTGGGATGATTACCTGGAACAAGGCCCAATTTGTGCCATCAACAAGGTACGTGAAATTTGTAAGGTCGACCAAGTAAATACCGTCGGCTGGTGCGTCGGCGGCACCATACTATCCAGTGCTCTGGCCGTGTTGGCAGCGCGTGGAGAGGACTTGGTATCCAGCCTTACCCTACTTACGACCTTGCTTGATTTTTCGGAAACAGGGGAAATCGGCCTGTTTATTGACGAAAAATCTCTCGCTGAGCGGGATGCGGCAATGGGTAAAGGTGGGCTGTTGAAAGGTAGTGAACTAGCCAGTGTTTTTTCGTCGTTGCGGGCCAACGATCTGATCTGGAACTATGTCACGAACAATTACCTGAAGGGCCAGAAGCCACCCGCTTTCGATCTGCTTTACTGGAATAGCGATAGCACCAACCTGCCAGGACCTTTCGCCTGCTGGTATATGCGCAACCTCTATTTGGAGAACAGTTTGGGCGTGCCCGATAAGCTGGAGATGTGCGGCGTTCGCGTCGATCTGGGTAAAGTGAGCGCTCCAAACTATATATTGGCGACGCGCGAGGATCATATCGTGCCCTGGCAAACCTCGTTTATCGGAACACGTTTGCTGGGGGGGGCATCGCGTTTTGTACTCGGTGCGAGTGGTCACATCGCCGGAGTGATCAACCCGGCAAGCAAGAATAAGCGCAGTTTCTGGATCAACACCGATCTGCCAGTCGATGCCAGTGCCGATACCTGGCTGGCCAGCGCTCAGGAAAACAAAGGCAGTTGGTGGTCAGATTGGAATGCCTGGCTGAAGCAGTATGCAAACGGTGATCGCGCAGCGCGAGCAAAACTCGGTAACGCCAAGCACAAGGCTATAGAGCCCGCTCCTGGTCGCTATGTTAAGGAGAAGGCGTAGCGGTTTTGTGGTTGTAGAAAATAATAGTCAGCAATTGAATTGTATGGGTAGTAGTTAGCACCGCTTTCTAATTCTGGCAACGACTTGTTGCCAGCCGCTTCATTATTTTCTAACGAAAGGAAATGCATATGACACAACGTATTGCTCTGGTTACTGGCGCGATGGGTGGACTTGGAACCGCGATTTGCCAAGAACTGGCGAAGGCCGGCCACAAGGTCGTGGCCGCTTATCATCCTGAATTTGACAAGCCGGACGAATGGACGAAGGAAATGGCAGCGGCCGGTTTCAACGACTTCGTTTGTGTTGCTGGCGATGTGTCGAGCTTTGATTCCTGTGCAGCTATGGTTGCCGAAGCTGAAGCCAAGGCGGGTCCGGTCGATATTCTGGTGAACAATGCCGGTATCACCCGCGACAAGATGTTTGCTCGCATGGATCTGGGTCAGTGGGATGCCGTTATTTCGACCAACCTGACCAGCCTGTTCAACATGACCAAGCAAGTCTCCGGGAAGATGGCCGAACGCGGTTGGGGTCGTATCATCAATATCTCCTCCGTTAACGGTCTCAAGGGGCAAGCCGGTCAAACCAACTACTCCGCTGCCAAGGCGGGTGTAATTGGCTTTTCCAAAGCACTGGCGGCTGAGTTGGCGATCAAGGGTGTGACGGTGAACGTCATTGCCCCAGGCTATGTCGCTACGCAGATGGTCATGGCAATCAAGCCTGAAGTACTGCAAAGCATCATTGACTCGGTGCCGATGAAGCGCCTGGCCAAGCCTGAAGAACTGGGTGGCGCTTGCGTCTACCTGGCTTCCGAGGTGGCTGGTTTCATGACCGGTGCTACCCTGAACATTAATGGTGGTCTTTACTTCCAGTAATCTGCAGGTATGTATAACAGGCTCCTGAGGGAGCCTGTTTTCATTGATGTATCGCTTAATCTCGCAACACCCAAAGAGCACCAGAGAGTGCTTTCTGATATTTTACAAGTGAGGAGAATAGTTTTTCATGTCCGAGCAGCTTCGACTGATCAAGAAATATCCGAATCGCCGCCTTTACGACACCAAGACGAGTGCATATATTACGTTAAGCGATGTTAAAGACCTAGTTCTCTTAGGTAGCGGCTTCAAAGTAATCGACGCCAAGACTAGCGAAGATCTTACCCGTAGCATTCTGTTGCAAATCATCCTTGAAGAAGAAACTGCCGGTGTGCCACTATTTACCACTGACTTGCTGTCACAAATGATCCGTTTTTACGGGCACGCTATGCAGGGTCTGCTGGGGAAATACCTGGAAACGAACATCAAGGCTTTCACGGACTTTCAGAAAAAATTGCAAGAACAATCGCATAGCCTTTACGGAGACAATCCGCAAATGCAGAGCGATATGTGGTCACAGTTCATGAATTTTCAGGGGCCAGCCATGCAAACGATGATGACAGCCTACATGGATCAGAGTGGCAAGATGTTTCACCAAATGCAGGAACAACTGCAGAATCAGACACGTACCATGTTTAGTGGTATCCAATTGCCTGGCTTTCCTGTGGAATTTACCAAAACGCCGAAAGATCTCGAAAAGTAGAATCTGCAATATTCACCCACTCGAATCCGAGAACAAAATTCTCGGTATTTCGGCGAATACATTTGAGTATCGATATCCCCGACTATCCGATCAGCTTTCGAAAGCGTGAGGCGGAGCACTTAAAACTTAAAACAGACGCCCTTGTTCGCTGTCAGCTTCCTCATCGGGGGCGATTTTGGGCGATGCCCGAAAATCGTCGGTGTTGACGTCGGGCAGCTCGGTAAAACCGAAAGCGGCACAGGCGAGCTTGAAGCGTTCTTCGAGCAGATCGGTGTAGCGTTTGAAGCCGCGAATCGGGTTAGCGAGCGGCATCTGCTCGGCTTTACAGTCATACCTTCCGTAGAGAATGGCCATCAAGCGGGTAACGTGTTTGGGCGCATTCCACAACAACCAATGGTCGAACTGTCCCAGCAACTCATGCGGCAAACGCAGCACCCTATAACAAGCGCTGCGCGCACCCGCAGCGTAGGCGGCCTCCAGAATGTTTTCCAACTCGCGATCGGTCAGGCCCGGAATGACAGGGGCCAGCACGACACCGACCGGAATACCGGCGGCGCTGAGTTGGCGGATCATCGCCAGGCGAGCTTGTGGCGAAGTCGCTTGCGGTTCCAATTTTTCGGCCAGCTCTTCATCCAGCGTAGCAAGCTGGATCAACACCTGGGCCAAGCCCGAGCGCGCCATAATGGCCAGTAGCGCAAGATCGCGCAGAATCAGCGACGATTTGGTGAGCAGCGTGATCGGGTGACGCAATTCGTAAAATACTTCGAGCAGTCCGCGCGTCAAGAGCAGCTCGCGTTCGGTCGGCTGATATGGGTCAGCCTCGGTACCGAGCAGCGTCGACGTATAACGGTAGCCGGGTTTGCCCAGTTCGCGGCGCAACAGGCGCGCGGCATGAGGTTTGTGGTAGATCGGCGTAGCAGAGTCAGTGTTTGGCAACAGCTTGAGCAAGGCATGCGTCGGACGGGCGCAGCAGTAGATGCAGTTAAGCTCACAACCGCGATACGGATTGATGATTTGATTAAAGGGAAGATCGCACGAATCGTTAGTCTTGATGATTTTTCTGCCGACATCGACCAACCGTTGCCGACCCGGCACCTGTTCCTCTGCGCGGCATCTGCCGGCATCGCCTAGAACGTTGCCGATAGCCTCCTGGTGGGATTCCAGCGCACTCTCCGTTACACAGGATTTTTGCCCTGTCGGATCGGGGCGATCAGGACAGTCGTCGGGCATTGTCGTGAGTGGAGAATCAACCATGCGCTAGTTTCGCCGAGCCAGCTTCCTACGTCAAATTCTTATAACTATTACAAAAACCTACTGCCTGTTGCGGTGCACAAATCTGCGCCTCATTTCGGGAAAATATGCCCCCTTTCGCGTAAAATCACCCCCTTTTTTAATACTGTCCGCCAGAGGAAGCATCATGACGCTGCACAGCAAGCCGAATACCGACGATGTCCGTATCAAGGAAATCAAAGAACTGGTGCCGCCGGCCCATGTTTTTCGCGAGTTTCCGGTCGGCGTACGCGCCGCGCAGACGACCTATAACGCGCGTCAGGGCATCCATCGCATCCTGCACGGTGCCAATGACCGGCT
>CAXNNH010000160.1:0-5004 GCA_964203325.1 Burkholderiales bacterium
TTCCATACCTTGGGGCTGGTGCCACGGATATCGGCGACGGTGAAGAGGTAAAGCGCGGTTAGATGGCGCTCGTTCTTGACTACTCCGGCGAAACGAATAATCACAGCGGGATCGGATACATCCTGCTTTTGCGCAACATCGGACATGACGAGGTGGTAACGTACCAGCCAGACGATCAGCTCGCTATCCTCTGCATTCAGTCCGTGGCTAGCGCAGAACTCCTGCGCGTCGACGGTCCCCAGCTCAGAATGATCGCCGCCGCGTCCTTTGGCAATGTCGTGAAAAAGGGCGGCGATGTAAAGTAGCCAAGGATATTTGTAATCGCTGATCAGACGGCTGCATACCGGGTATTCGTGCGCAAACTCGTCCATCGTAAAGCGGCGCAGATTACGCATTACCTGCAGGATGTGTTGGTCGACGGTGTAGACGTGAAACAGGTCGTGCTGCATCTGGCCGACGATTTTGCCGAAATTCGGCAGATAGCGGCCAAGAATGCCGAAGTGGTTCATACGACGAAATTCGTGAACCAGGCCGCGTGACTGCTGAAACAGGGACAAGAAAGCGGCACGGTTGGCGGGGTCGCTGCGAAAATCATCATCGATCAGGCGGCGCGCGCGCCAGAGCGCACGCAGCGTACGCGCGGTCATTCCTTTTAGCTCGGCGTGTTGTTGCAGCAGCAGGAAGCATTCAAAAATAGCCCCCGGATTTTCGTTGAAAACGTCTTCGTGCATCACGTCAAGCAGTTCATGCACATTCTGAAAACGTGGGTTGATGCTCTGCGGCGGTTCGTCAATCGGGGGAAAAATCGCGGCGCCAATATTTTGCAAAAGAATGGTGTTTATTTGCGTGATCTTTTTTGCCGTCCGGTAGTACTCCTGCATCAAATGTTCGCTAGCACGTCGGGTGGGAGTGGCCTCGAAACCGAATTGTCCGGCAAGCGCGCTTTGATAATCGAAGAGCAAGCGGTCTTCACGGCGACCGAGGTGCAAATGCAGGCGCGTGCGCAAGTTGCGCAGGAATTCTTCGCAACGCTCCAGATCCTGTTCTTCCTGATCGGTGATAAAACCGTGCCAAGCCAAGTCTTTCCAAGTGTTGCCATAGTTGGCGGCCTGTGCAATCCACAGAATCACCTGCAAATCGCGCAGCCCCCCTGGGCTTTCCTTGCAGTTCGGTTCCAGGCTGTAAGGCGTTTCCTGGTAGCGCAGGTGACGTTCCGCCTGCTCCATTTGCTTGGCGTGATAAAAAGAATGCGCGTCAAGGTGTTCGCTCAGACCATGCGAGAACTTCTGAAAGAGGTTTTCGCTGCCGGTGAGCAGACGCGCTTCAATAAGCGAGGTCTTAATCGTGATGTCGCCGGCAGCTTCCTCCAGACACTCCTCTACCGTACGCACGCTGTGCCCAATTTCCAGGCCAATGTCCCAGAACAGACTAATCAGTCCTTCTACCTGCCCCGCTAAAGTGGCGTTCGGCGGCTTGGGGAGTAGTAAAAGCAGATCGACATCCGAGGCAGGGTAGAGTTCGCCGCGTCCGTAGCCGCCCACAGCAACCAGGCAGAGCGAAGCCGGGAAGCTGAATTCGTGCCAAAGATCGCACAGCACCTCGTCGACCAGTTGGCAGCGTTCGCACAGTAAGCGCCGAGCATCGGCTTCCGCTCGGTAACGCTCGCGCAACGTCTTCTGCCCCTCCTGAACGCGCAATTTGTAGCGTGTGATCAACTCCAAACGCATGCCAGGTTCTGCCAGACTGGGGGCCATGTCTGCTACCTGCCCCATGTGGGCTGTGGGCGCGCACCCGCGCAGAGGGTAAGTACCTCATAGCCGGTTTTAGTCACCAAAATGGTGTGCTCCCATTGCGCCGAGAGGCTATGGTCTTTGGTAACAATGGTCCAGCCGTCGCCCAGTTCGCGAATCGGTGCCTTGCCGGCGTTAATCATCGGCTCGATGGTAAAGATCATGTCGGCCTCAATGCGGATCCCGGTGCCGGGTGTGCCGTAATGCACCACTTGCGGGTCTTCGTGAAACTTGGCACCAATGCCGTGACCGCAGAATTCGCGCACCACCGAAAAACCGGATTTTTCGGCATGGCGCTGAATCGCGTGACCGATGTCGCCTAGATAGGCGCCCGGTTTGACTTGCGCAATGCCCAGCCAGAGACACTCAAAGGTAATTTCGCACAACCGTTTGGCCTGAATCGAAACCTCACCCACAGAGAACATGCGGCTGGTGTCGCCGTGATAGCCGTCCTTGATGGTCGTAATATCCAGATTGACGATATCGCCGCCTTTGAGCACCCGCTCGCCGGGAACTCCGTGACATACCTGATGATTCACCGAAGTACAGATCGACTTCGGGTAGGGCTTGTAACCGGACGGTGCATAGTTGAGCGGTGCCGGGATGCACTGCTGAACATCGACCATGTAGTCGTGGCACAAGCGATCCAGTTCGCCTGTCGTGACCCCTGGTTTGACGTAAGGCGTAATGAAATCCAGCACCTCACCGGCCAGTCGTCCGGCCACACGCATTTTTTCGATTTCAGCAGGGGTTTTAAGAGTAATGCTCATTATCTGGGGGCCAAGGCAAAGGGGCGAAGGGACGAAGAATAAAGGAAGGAAGGAGCTTAGGCAATTTGGCTTGCACAGGGGGCGGTCGTATCCGAAGCGATCAAGGCCTTGAAGAAAGCTCTTCGCTGGCGTCGTACAAGGGACGCCCTAGAAAGCACTCCTCCTTGAGGCCAACTATTTTCCGCACAATCCGGGTGAGAAAACCTCGGTAACCAGCACCGATTGCGCACCAAAACTAAACAGCGAGCGCCTGGCCCACAGCGTTTTTCCTGTTCCGCCGATGACGTGCCGCGCCGACGAAAAAAGGGGGTGCCGGGCATCCAGTGGCTTGAAGCCGATTTCGCCGCGCACAAAGCCAACATGCGAGAAAAGCAGCGACCCGAGAGAACGGCTACCCAGGCGCGCCAGCCAGCGCGTTACCGGCCCACGCGGTCGGCAAGGCAATACGGTATGGGCAAAAGCGACTTCGTGGCCGTCACAGAGCAAGGCGACTTCCCGCACCCAGGCTAGCGTATCGGCCTGCATACCGAGCAGCGCGGTCTCATCGCGTGTCGGCCTGGCCAGACCCTGACGCAAGAGGCGGACGGCAAAACGCCCCCGGCCCTGAAGTCGCACGGTCAACGAACCGCGATCGCGCAACCAGGAAAGATAGGGCGTGTTCTCGTCGCTACGCAGCAGGGCGTTGCGCCAGGTCATTAGCGTGGACGCGGCGCTTTTTCAATACCGGAAATACGCACACCCGGCTTTAGCCCTTTGCTGGCAAACCAGCCAACGTTCATCTCCAGGGCAAAGCGGGCCGGGCCGCTTGCGCAATGATTGTTTTCAGTTTGTGGTTTCATGTCTTCGATATTGAGGATGCTGCCTTGCTCGTCGAGAAAAGCAACCGAGAGGGGAAGGAAGGTATTACGCATCCACATGCAATGACGCTCTATCTGTGGGAACACGAAGAGCATTCCCTGATTGGCAGGCATTGCGCGACGCTGCATCAGTCCTTGCATGCGGTTAGGTTGATCGGCAGCCACTTCCACTTCAATACGATGAAAGCCTGCCGCCAGCTCCAGGCGCGGCATTTGCGCGAAGGCGCTTGTAGTGGCCCAAAGGGCGACGAGCAGCAAAAATAATTTGTTCATCCATACACTCCAGTCTGTTGGTCACATTTATCCCGTAAGGAGGCTATGTCCGCCGAAATAAAGCGTGTCGAGCCAATGTATTGAATTTTTGCCACCCCGTGCCGCAAAAACACACCTCCTCTGCAAGCCGCGCCAGTGCTTGTTCTACAGGGTGTCTGCCCTGAGAGCCACTGTTTACGCCATTCTTCAAGCACACCCCTTGTAGATCGTTTATCCATGCGGTTCTCCGGGCATCTACCAAAAATACGGATCAACGCTGAGATCGATCAGGAACGGTTGGCAGGCTTTTTGGCGGGCAGAGAGCCTTTTGAATTTTTCGGTTTTTTACGCGTCACATCCGCTTCGCTGGCCTTGCTAGATTTAGCAGGTTTGGCAGATTTAGCGGCAGATTTCGTCGCTAACGTAGCGCCGGATGTAGCTTTCGCCTTTCCCGGCTTTGGCACATCGGAGGCTACACCCACTGCGTCGTTTTCACTTTCGGCCGCTTTCGGTATCGCCGCTTCGGCACTCAACGGCATCAGATTAATGGCAAAAATAGCGGCAGCAAGCAGCGCGGCGAGCTTGTTCATTCGACAGTCCATTTCTTTGTTTGATTTTGTCGGTGGCGATTTTGCGGCTCGGCGCCCACCGGCACCAGATCCGCATAGCGGGCGGACAGCGTTCGCCATTCGCCGGGAGCCAGTGTTTCCAGTGATGCAGCGCCGATTGCGGTACGAATCAGGCGCAGCGTTGGGTAGCCAACATGGGCCGTCATCCGGCGCAACTGGCGGTTTTTACCCTCGGTCAACCGGAACTCTAGCCAGGAAGTGGGGATAGCCTGGCGATAACGCACCGGTGGATCGCGCGGCCAGAGCCGTGGTTCGTCAATGCGCGAAACATGACATGGCTGAGTCGTAAAGTCGGCGTAACGCACGCCGTGCCGCAAAGCCTCCAGCGCATCGTCGCTGGGCAACCCTTCGACTTGCACGCGGTAAGTTTTCGGCAGCTTGTAGCGCGGATCGGCAATGCGCGCCTGCAATGCGCCATCGTCGGTGAGCAGAAGCAAGCCCTCGCTATCGGCATCCAGCCGACCGCCGACGTAAACGCCCTTGAGCGGAATAAAGTCCGCCAAGCCGCGCCAACGCCCTTCCGGGGTGAACTGGCTGAGTACGCCGTAGGGCTTGTTGAAAACAACGAGAGTGGACAAATTGGAGATTAGTGACTGGTGCCTTCGGAGCGCGTTATTTTATTCCACACATTGTATTTTCCCACCGGTTTTTTCGCCGGGATACGCTTGACTTCCTTCAAAGTTTGGGTGTCGATGACGACTAACGC
>CAXNNH010000161.1:0-4969 GCA_964203325.1 Burkholderiales bacterium
ATCGGCTTGCCATATTTCGACTCACCGATCTGGAAATAGGGCGTGTCGAAAGAAGCCTCGATGAAATTTCCAGCGGCGTAGATGCTGAACAGGCGCGGCGGCTCGCCGGCGATCTGACCGCCGAAGATGATCGAGGAATTAAATTCGATGCCGAAATCGTTCAACGCCTCCGCATCGCGTTGGTGCACTTCGCGCACGACGCTACCGATATGGCGCGCAGCTTCGAACAAATTGGGCAAGGTGTACAGATTTTCCTCGTCGGAACTGTTCAGCCGTTCGCGCAGGATATTCACCACCGATTGGGCAATCGACAGGTTGCCGGCGGTCATCAGTACTAGCACACGATCACCCGGCCGCTCGAAGCGCGCCATCTTGCGGAAGGTGTTGATGTGATCGACGCCGGCGTTGGTGCGCGAGTCGGAGAGGAAAACGAGGCCGGCATCCAGCCGCATGGCAACACAATAAGTCATGTAGGTTTATTGATCCGGGCAAGAAAAGGACAAGAAAAGGGGAAGGCAGCATGGCTACCTCCCCGGTGTTTGTCAATTATTTCAAATGCGCCCAAGAGGCGGGGGAGCGAAATTTTCGCTGAAATGGTTACTCAAGCGCTTGCTCAAGCGGTCGCTCAAACCGAAGGCATCAGAAAGTCGTGACCAATACCGTCGCCAAGATCGTAGGTACGATCCATGAAGTCGGTCAGATATTCGTGCAGGCCGTGCGCCAACACATCTTCGATTCGGGCGTAATGCAACTGGGCGTGCAGCATGCCGGCACGGCGCTCGGTTTCGGCCGACTGGGCGTTGGCGATCTGGTCGAGAACGCGCACGATGCCGTCGGCGCAGGCGTGCAGCGAACGCGGCAAGTCCATGCGCAGCATCAGCAATTCGGCAACGCGCGCCGGGGTGATTACATCGCGATAGACCTTGCGATAAACCTCAAAAGCCGACAGCGAGCGCAACAACGCCCCCCACTGGTAAAAGTCAGACGTGCCTTCTTCACCGTCTTCCGCATTTTCGCCCCCCTCGCCGTTGCTGCGCAGGACATGGTATTTGACGTCGAGAATGCGCGCCGTGTTGTCGCCGCGTTCGAGCAGGCCGCCAAGACGGATGAAATGCAGCGCTTCGTCCTGCAACATGGTGCCAAAGGTGACGCCGCGCGTTACCGCTGAGCGCAGCTTGACCCATTCGAAAAATTCGCCGACGCCGCCCGAGAGTATTTGCTCGAACTTCTGCTCGCGCAGCTCGATCCAGGTGGCATTACAGCTCTCCCACGTCTCCGAGGTCAGTGTGCCACGCACCGCATGAGCGTTCTCGCGTGCGGAGCGCAAACAACTGAAAATCGATGCCGGATTGCCGGCATCGGACACCATAAACCGCAGCACGTTTTCGGCATTGACCTCATCGTAATTCTCGGCAAACGCCGTCTCCAGGCTGTTGAGCGCCAGAATCGCGCCCCAGTTCTGGTTTTCGGCGGCGACCGATTGCGGAACGAGCGACATCTGGTGCGTCACGTCGAGCAGGCGGGCGAGATTCTCGGCGCGTTCGGTATAGCGCGACATCCAATACAAGTGGTCAGCGGTACGGCTTAACATTTTCGTTCTCCCGGCCTCGGTTTTACCTGGGCGCATTTACTTATTCACTTTTGTCATTCCGAACGGTGTGAGGAATCTTTAAAATTTACAATTTAGATTTCTCGTTTCACTCGAAATGACAATTAATCAGCGTTTCCTTAGTTTTCCAAGACCCAGGTGTCCTTGGTGCCACCACCCTGCGACGAGTTCACCACCAGCGAACCTTCGCGCAACGCGACACGCGTCAGACCACCGGGCACCATGTCGATACTCTTGCCAGAGAGCACGAACGGGCGCAGATCAAGATGACGCGGCGCAATGTTCATGCCACCGGATTGCTCGCCATCGACAAAGGTCGGGCAGTTAGACAGCGCCAGCGTCGGCTGGGCAATGTACTTCTCCGGTGCAGCGATAATCCGCGCCCGAAAATCCTCAATCTCCTGTTTCGTCGAGGCCGGACCGACCAGCATGCCGTAGCCACCGGAACCATGCACTTCCTTGACCACCAACTCAGGTAGATGTTCGAGCACGTATTTCAGGTCGTCCGGCTTGCGCAGCATATAGGTCGGTACGTTGTTGAGCAGCGGTTCCTCGCCGAGATAGAAGCGCACCATTTCCGGCACGTAGGGGTAAATCGACTTGTCGTCGGCCACCCCGGTGCCGATGGCGTTAGCCAGCGTGACGCCGCCGGCGCGATAGGCCGACAGCAGACCGGGAACGCCGAGCATCGAATCCTTGCGGAACACCAACGGATCGAGGAAATCGTCGTCGAGTCGGCGATAAATCACATCGACGCGCTGCGGCCCCTGCGTCGTGCGCATATACACCAGATCGTCCTTGACGAAGAGGTCGCGCCCCTCGACCAGTTCGATCCCCATTTGCTGCGCCAGGAAGGTGTGCTCAAAGTAGGCGCTGTTATGCGCGCCCGGCGTCAGCACGACGACGGTCGGATCGACGACACCGTGCGGCGCCACCGTGCGCAGGTTCTCCAAAAGCATATCTGGATAATGCTGCACCGGCGCCACCTTGTGCCGCGAAAAAAGTTCGGGGAATAGCCGCATCATCATCTTGCGGTCTTCGATCATGTACGACACGCCGGAAGGGACGCGCAGATTGTCCTCCAGCACAAAATACTCGCCCTTTTTACCGTCGCTGTCGGCGCGTACCAGATCGACGCCGGCGATGTGCGCGTAGATGCCGGCGGGCACATCGATACCGATCATCTCCGGGCGAAACTGGGCGTTGTTCAGCACCTGCTCGCGCGGGATGTGGCCGGCTTGCAGAATCTCCTGCTCATGATAGATGTCGTGCAAGAAGGCGTTGAGCGCCTTGACGCGCTGACGCAGCCCCGCCTGCAGCGCCAGCCACTCGGCCGAAGGAATGATGCGCGGAATAATGTCGAAGGGAATCAGCCGCTCTTTGCCCGCTTCCTCGCCATACACGGCAAAGGTAATGCCGACTCGATGAAAGGCGATGTCGGCTTCGGCCCGTTTGCGCGCGATGCGCTCAGGGGGGGTCGCGGCCAGCCAGTCGGCGTAAGCGCGATAATGCGGCCGCAAGGTGCCGGCTGCGTCGACCATCTCGTTATAAAAGTGTGTGCTCATGATTTTCGTGTGTGCTGTGGGCCTGATGGACTATTAGCAGAAACCATGCCACAGAAAAACACCCTGAGCGCCCGTAATTACGGCCCGTCGAGAAAACGGATGCACCAATAGCGGGCATTTATGCACCGACACGGGCAGGCGACCGGAGTAAAACGAGTGGCGTCATTTCTGGCGGGTGAGGCTATCGCAACGGTGTTTCGCTTGTTTCAGAAGGCCGCGCAACCGATAATCCCGTGTCGGCAACCGTGCAAAATAGTGCATAAACAGAGGAGGAATTTTAGTGGCAAAAATATCGGGCATCGAACTGGCCATTGCCAGTCACGCAAAATGGGCAACGCATCTTACCAAGGCAATTGCCGACGCCCGTCTGGACATTCCGCTGGCGACGATTGGTTCGGACGATGTGTGTGAATTCGGCCAATGGCTTTATGGTGAGGAATTGACCGCCGACGACAAGGTTTCCGACGATTACAAGACCGTCAAGGAATTGCACGCCGAATTTCACAAAATCGCCCGGCAGGTCGCCGAATTGGCAGAATCTTCCAATCGCTACGAAGCCTACACGCTGCTCTACGGCGAGTACATCGCCAGCTCGGGAAAGCTGGCTATCGCCTTGACGGCCTGGAAGGAAAGGCTGGAACGTTTGCCCTGACGGGAAAAAGGTTGCTTGTCGATAAGGAGACGCTGATTTATTCATTTTTGCCATCCCGAACGGTGTGAGAAATCTTTAAATCAACAACTTAGATTTCTCGCTTTACTCGAAATAACAATTGACAATTAATCAACGCCTCCTTAATACGTTTACCCTCTCAGCGTATCGGCACTAAGCACCCCCGCATAGGATTACATAAGCGATGAACTCAAATAGCTATCAGCACTGGCAACTCGCTGTCGACGCCGAAGGTATTGTTTGGGCGACGCTGGATAAATCGGGAAAATCGAAGGGGGGCGAGTCCACCAACTCGCTGTCCAGCGCCGTGATGGACGAGTTGGGCCAGATCCTTGATCAGCTCGAAATTTCCCCGCCGAAAGGACTGATCTTCCGCTCCGGCAAGACGGCCGGCTTCATCGCCGGCGCCGACATCCAGGAATTCTCCCAACTCGATACACCGGAAAAAGGGCGCGAACTGGTGGCGCGTGGCTGGAATTTGTTCAACCGTCTGGCCACCGTGCGCTACCCGACCCTGGCGCTGGTGCGCGGTCATTGCCTGGGCGGCGGGCTGGAACTGGCGCTTGCTTGCCGCTACCTGCTGGCAGTGGACGAACCGGCGACCAAAATGGGCCTGCCCGAAGTCATGCTCGGCATTTTCCCCGGTTGGGGCGGCATGTTGCGTTTGCCGCAGCGCGTTGGACCGCAGCTTGCGCTCGATTTGATGCTCACCGGCAAGTCGCTCGACGCCAAGAAAGCCAAACGGCTCGGTCTGGCCGACGACTGTGTGCCGCCACGGGTGATGGACAGCGCCGCGCGCCAGTGGCTGCTTTCGAATACGCCGCGTCGTCCGTTATCGCTGCTGCAACGCCTGCTTAACGGCCCGCTCAAACGTATGGTCGCCAGTGGTGCGAAAAAGCAGGTCGCCCGGCGTGCCCGCCCCGAGCACTATCCGGCGCCCTACGCCATCATCGACCTGTGGGCTAAACACAACGGCAATGCGCTGGCCGCGCCCGAACTCGTCGACCGCATCGTGCGCTCGCCGACCGCCCGCAATCTGCTGCGCGTCTTCTTTTTGCAGGAACGGCTGAAGGGCTTCGGCAAAGGGAGCGACGCTGCGGACCGATTCGAGGCCAAGCATGTACA